>NZ_JPES01000061.1:0-22449 GCF_000730175.1 Haloferax sp. ATB1
ACGTGCGGGCGGGGCGTGCCGGCGACCTCGCCCATCCGCGTCTGTACCGTGGCGAGACCCGCGGTCTGAATCTCCGCGAGGAGCATCCCCGCTTCGACACCGGCCGTCGGCGTCGACGCCGAAGTCGATGACCGTCGCACCCGAGTCGAGTTCGTAGCCTCGATGCCGAGTTCCCCGGCGAAGTCGAGCGCCTCGTCGACCAGTTCGATGGCCATCCGATTGATGCTGTCCATGCGAGGCGATTGCGCGCCTTCGGCTAAAGGGTTTGTCAGTCACCCACCGCTACGGGTCGCGTGGACGTGTCTCGTGTCTCGCATGGCGGAAACGCACGCGGGTCACCGCGGCCCGCGAATCTACTCGCGATCGCTTCTGGCTTCTCGCCCGAGGTGGGCTTCGACGGCGTCGACCTTGTCGGCGGCCGTCTGGTCTTTCGTGCGCTTGTCGTCTATCTTCAGGAACGTGCTCACGCGGTCGCCGTCGACCGCCTTGTGGGCCGCGCCGACCGCCGCGAGCAGTTCGTCGATGTCGTCGGCCTCGATGACCGTCCCCATCGGGTTCGTCTCGTAGGACACCGCGAAGTCGTCGAGGGCCGCGACCGCCTTGGCGACCTCGCCCGACATGCTCCCTTCGACGACCGGCGCGACGCTCAGCATGGCGATGACTGTCATAGCCGACACCACGGACCACGTGGTAGTAAAATCGAGGTGTGCGAATTCGTCGCACCGTTCGAGGCGTCCGAACCGACGAGGCTATCTCCGCGAACAGCCACAGTTTCATGTATGTTTCAGAGTGAACTAACTCGGCTGGCGCTCGTGTTGGGGGCGAACGTCGTCGGCGGGGTCACCCTCGGGTCGGCCGTCGGCGAGGCGGTCGGCTACGCGGCGGAGTGGACCGTCACGGGTGCGGTCCTCGGCCTCGCGGTCGCCGTCTTCGCCGCCCGTCGGTAGTCGTCACCGCCGACCACCGCAGTCGTCACCGCCGACCGACCGCGCATCGCGCTTTTCTCGTCGGCCGACGTATCAGCGCCCATGAATCAACGCGTCGCGCGAGCGCTCACGCTCGGTCGGGCCATCCTCTACGAGGTCCGCACCGAGCGACTCACGTTCATGGCCGGAAGCATCGCTTACGGGGCGTTCGTCTCGTTGCTCCCGCTGTTTCTGCTCGTCCTCGCGGCCGTCTCCGCCACCGGCGACAGCGACCTACGCCAGAGCGTCATCGGCGTCATCCAGACGGTCCTGACCCCCGGCGCGGGGGACGTCATCATCGCCGAACTCGAAGCGTCGAGTCAGCTCGCCAGTTTCTCGGTTATCGGCGTGCTCGTGTTGGTGTGGGGGACGCTCCGAATCTTCCGCGGCCTCGACACCGCCTTCTCGGACATCTACGAGTCCGAGGCCGCGAACACGTTCGCCGACCAGCTCTCCGACGGTATCATCGTGCTCGTCACGGTCGCCCTCGCCGTCATCGCCGGCGCGCTCATCGAGTCGGCCCTCCCCGCGCTCGACGGGACGCTCGGCTGGGTGGTCTACCGCGGCCTCCTCGTCGCCGTCCTCTTTCTGACGTTCTACCCGATGTACTACATCTTCCCCGACGAGGACGTGACCTATCTGGAGGTCGTCCCCGGCACGCTCGTCGCCGCCGTCGGGCTGACGACCTTCGAGTCGCTGTTCCGACTCTACGTCGAGTTCAGCAGCCGCGAACCCGAATCGAGCGTCGTCGCCGGGATTCTCGTCCTCCTGACGTGGCTCTACTTCAGCGGGCTCGTCATCCTCCTCGGCGCGGCCGTCAACGCGGTGCTCTCGAACCGCTCGCGCGACGTGAACGTCCGCCCGCTGTTCGGCGGCGTCCCCCTCGACTCGCAGACCGACGCTGTGACGCGCGACGAGGTGACCGCGGCCATCGAGCGACTCGACCGCCTCCTAGCGGCCGCTCCCGACGAGGACCTGACGCTCCGCGTCGGCGACGAATCCGTCACGCTCCCCCGCCCCGAACGGGTCGTCACCGACACCGAAACCAACCGGTTCCTGCCGGAGGGCCCCGTCAGACTGGAGCTTCGATGGTCCTCGTGGCCTGACAGTCACGAGGAGTGACGACGGGCGTTATGGGGCTGGCGTGCGTATGCGACACTATGGCAATAAAGACCCCTGCCCGACCGACGGAGCCGGCGCGACCGCTCGACGACGAACGAGCGCGGTGGGAAGCCGCCGAGACGACCGCCGAGACGGCCTCTCGGGCGGTTCGACCGCCGACCGTCGTCGAACACCGGCGACTGCCCGGGAAGAACTTCGGCGAGGCGCAACTCGTCTGGCGCTGCGACGACTGCGGCGAACTCGGCGCGCTGACGGCGTTCCCGTCGTCGTGCCCGGACTGCGGCGCGGGCCGCGAGGCGCTGTTCTACTTCACCGAGGACTGACCGTCTCGGCCGAGCGCGGTCCGCCACAGACCGACCGCGACCGTTTTCCCGCCGCCCGACAACCCCCGGATATGTATCTCTCTCACCCCGTCCGTCGCATGCGCGACGACCCCCTCGACGACGAAGTCGCGGCACTCCGCGTCGAACCCGCGGACGACGACGCCCGCGAGACGCTCGAAACCCGCGTCAAGTCGCTCGGCGGCAGTCTCGAACGCGAACTCCGGTTCGGCGGCGTCGTAGTCTCGCTCGCCGAGTCGGCCGTCTCCGACCTGTGCGAACTCGACGATATCGAGCGAATCGAGACGGTCGACACGCTCGGATACTGATTCTTCGCCCACGCGTGCGAGGCCGGGACGGTCCGCTCGGGCATTAGTGTCAACTACTTAGTGTACTCCCTGCGGACGTGGCGTATGGTTCGTCCGCCCTCCCGAACTGCGCGTGTGACCGGTGTCGTCGCCACCGACCTCATCGCCCTCGTGAGGTTCCCGACCGAATCATGAGCGTGCTCGCCGACCTCGGGGGCGTTCCTCTGCTCGTCGCGTACCTGTTGCTCCTCGCGGGCACGGCCGTACAGTATCGGCGCGGGAAGCTCTCCGGCACGCGGACGGTTCTCCTCGTCGGGATGTGTCTCACGTGGTTCTCGTACGCCCTCTTGCAGGTGACCCAGTCCGGGACCGTGCCGACGGGCACGCCCCTTAACTACGCTCTCGACGCGCTCGCCGTCGTCGTCCTCGTCGTCGGCGTGGGAGCGATGGGCTGGTGGTGGCGGGCGCGGGACGAATCGTGAGTCCTCGGAGACGCGTCGCTGAGTGAGTTGCGTTCGGAGAACTGCGTCGGCCGGGAGTTCACCGAGCACCGCGAGGTGAACGCAGGACCGGCGAGATCGGTGACCGAGTCGGTGAGACAGGATTTGAACCGAGCCGAGACGATTTCCTCGCGATGCTCGGAACTGCGTCTCGTCGGGTTCAGAATCCCAGTTGGCCGCACACAGCCTCGCAAGACCGAGAGATACGGAGGTCTCTCGGAGATCTGTGGTCGGCAGAACTGCCTCGGCTGGGATTTGAACTCCACTCGCTCACTCGCGTTCGCTCGCTAGTTCAAATCCCAGCGTCCCGCATTCACAACTCACAGTCCGAGCGACACGCACAGCGGTCGCTCGAAGGTAGGTTCGTTGTAGAAGTGCGTCGGCTGGGATTTGAACCCAGGTTGTGACCATGGCAAGGTCACGTGATACCACTACACTACCGACGCATGTGGTGGATGTGCGCTGGCTGGGATTTGAACCCAGGTTGTGACCATGGCAAGGTCACGTGATACCACTACACTACCAGCGCATTCCGCGTGTATCGTGGCGTGCTGCTGCGTTACTCGATAGTGTCGGGTTGATAAATAAGACTTGCGAAACGGGGGAGAAATCGGGCGACGGCGCGCCACCTGCTACCACGTGAGATTCGCCTTCGGCGACCTGTCGGCGACCGTGTAATTATGTACCACGCGACGTTCGCCAATCCCCCGCAAACTGGGTCGTGGGACGCTCTATCACCCCAGAATGGATTCGCTACTCTTTTAGGTAGGCCCCCGGTACAAACGCCACAGTCTAGACGAGACGAGGATGAACCCGGCATGAAACTCAGCGTACTCGTGCCGTCCTCACTCGTCCGGGAAGCCGAAGATCAACGCGAGGCAACTCGCAAACTCGGCTACGTCGCCCGCGCGGCGGCGGTCTTCCGGGCGAACGAACTCGTCGTCTTCCCCGACGAAGACGGCGAGAACAAGTGGGGCGGCGAGTTCGTCGAAACCGTACTTCGGTACGCCGCGACGCCCCCCTACCTCCGCAAGGAGGTCTGGGGCAAGCGCGACGAACTCCGCTACGCTGGTATCCTGCCCCCCGTTCTCGTCGCGTCTACGACCGCGGACGACTCCGACGAGTCGCCCGCGTTGCGAGAAGGAATCGTGACCGAGGTCGGACCTGACGACCGCGTTCGGGTCAATTGCGGAATGCAACACCCGATCTCCCTGTTCGTCCCTCCCGGGATGGACCTCACAGAGGGAGAGCGCGTCGCTGTCAGGATCTCTTCGCGAGAACCGGTCCGTGCGCGGATCGTCGACGAGCCCCTCCCGGGCTTCGACGTATCCCGCATGGACCTCACGGAAGCACTCGGCAGGCCGGATGCGGGCGTGCGAATCGCCACGTCTCGCTATGGCGAACCGCTGTCGGTCCCCAGATTGGGCGACCTGACGGCCCGCATCACCGATGCCGGCGGCATGACCGTCGTCTTCGGGTCGCCGGGCCGTGGGCTTCCGGACATGCTCGGGATGCCTCCCGAGGATGTTGCAGACGTCGAACCTTCCGTTGGTCCGGGGTTCGACCTCTGGCTCAATACGATTCCGCGACAGGGCAGCGAGGTCGTGCGAACGGAGGAAGCGATGTTCGCCTCCCTCGCCTCCCTGACACTCACGGAGTGAATCCATGCCACAACCAAGCAGACCACGAAAAGGCTCGATGGGCTTCAGCCCGCGCAAGCGAGCAGTCAAGGAGGTTCCACGCATCAAGTCGTGGCCGTCCGACGACGGCTCCCCAGCGCTGCAGGGCTTCGCCGGTTACAAGGCCGGTATGACCCACGTGATGATGGTCAACGACGAGGCAGACTCCCCCCGCGAAGGAATGGAGGAGTCCGTCCCGGTGACCGTCGTCGAGACGCCGCCGATGCGCGCCGTCGCCCTTCGCGCCTACGAGCAGACGCCGTACGGTATGAAGCCGCAGACCGAGGTCTGGGCGGGCGAGTTCCACGACGAACTCGACCGCGTCCTCGACCTGCCGGCAGAAGACACGTTCGACTCGGACGCCGACGCGCTTCGCGAGGCCGTCGAGGCCGGCGAAGTCGATGACCTCCGCGTCATCACGCACACGGTGCCCTCCGAGCTCGCGAACGTGCCCAAGAAGAAACCCGACGTGATGGAGACTCGCGTCGGTGGCGGCTCCATGGTGGAGCGCGCCGACTTCGCCCTCGACCTCGTTTCCGAGGGCGGCGAACACGAGATGTCCGACGTGTTCCGCGCCGGCGAGTACCTCGACGCCGCGGGTGTCACGAAGGGTAAGGGTACGCAGGGTCCCGTCAAGCGATGGGGCGTCCAGAAGCGTAAGGGCAAGCACGCCCGCCAGGCTGGAGACGCCGTATTGGCAACCTCGGCCCCTGGAACCCGTCCCGTGTCCGCTCTACGGTTCCGCAGCTCGGTCAGACTGGTTACCACCAGCGCACCGAGCTCAACAAGCGCCTCATCGACCTCGGTGAGGGTGACGAGGCCTCCGTCGAAGGTGGCTTCGTCAACTACGGCGAGGTCGACGGCTCCTACGCGCTCATCAAGGGCTCGCTGCCGGGCCCCAACAAGCGCCTTCTGCGGTTCCGCCCGGCCATCCGGCCGAACGACCAGCCGCGCCTCGACCCCGAGGTGCGCTACGTCTCTACCGCATCGAACCAGGGTTAAACCATGCAGGCAACTATCCGAGACCTGAACGGCGACGACGCGGGCAGCATCGACCTGCCCGAGGTCTTCGAGACGGCTTACCGTCCGGACCTCATCAAGCGTGCCGTCATCGCCGCGCAGGCAAACCGAAAACAGCCGTACGGTGCCGACCCCTACGCCGGACTTCGAACCCCGGCAGAGTCCATGGGCAGCGGCCGTGGAATGTCCCACGACCCACGCCAGAACGGCGTCGCCCGACGCGTCCCGCACGCCGTCTCCGGCCGTCGCGCTCACCCGCCGAAGGCCGAGAAGGACCAGGGGAAGGAGATCAACACGAAGGAGCGTAAGCTCGCCGTCCGCTCGGCGCTCGCCGCCACGACGGACTCCGAGCTCGTCGCCGAGCGCGGTCACCGCTTCGACGACGACGTCGAGCTCCCCCTCGTCGTCTCCGACGACTTCGAGGACCTCGTCAAGACGCAGGAGGTCGTCGACCTCCTGCAGTCCCTCGGCGTCTACGACGACATCGAGCGCTCCGAGGAGAACAAGAAGGTCAAAAGCGGCCAGGGCAAGCTCCGCGGTCGCAAGTACACCCGTCCGAAGTCCATCCTCTTCGTGACGGCCGACGAGCCCTCGAAGGCGGCTCGCAACCTCGCCGGCGTCGACGTCGCCACCGCGGCGAACGTCTCCGCCGAAGACCTCGCGCCCGGCACCCACGCCGGTCGCCTCACGCTGTTCACCGAGAGCGCGCTCGAGGAGGTCGCAGAACGATGAGCATCATCGAACACCCGCTGGTCACGGAGAAGGCGATGAACCAGATGGACTTCGACAACAAGCTCCAGTTCATCGTCCACATCGACTCGACGAAGTCCGACGTGAAGGGCGAAGTCCAGTCGCGCTACGACGTGACCGTCGAGAAGGTCAACACGCAGGTCACGATGAAAGGTAAGAAGAAAGCAACAGTTCGTCTCTCTGAAGACGACGACGCGCAGGAAGTCGCGTCGCGTATCGGGGTGTTCTAACCATGGGACGCCGAATTCAGGGCCAGCGTCGCGGTCGCGGTACGTCCACCTTCCGGGCGCCGTCGCACCGCTACAAGGCCGAACTGTCGCACAAGAAGTCCGAGGACAAAGACACCATCACGGGCACGGTCGTCGGCATCGAGCACGACCCCGCACGCAGCGCGCCCATCGCCCTCGTGGAGTTCGAGGACGAACAGCGCATGATTCTCGCGCCCGAGGGCATCTCTGTCGGCGAAGAGCTTCAGATCGGCGTTTCCGCCGAAATCAAGCCCGGCAACACGCTGCCGCTCGCCGAGATTCCCGAGGGTGTCCCCGTCTGTAACGTCGAACACCAGCCCGGCGACGGCGGGAAGTTCGCCCGCGCCTCCGGCGTGAGCGCGCAGCTGCTCTCGCACGACCGCAAGGTCGCTATCGTGAAGCTCCCGTCGGGCGAGGTCAAGCGCCTCAACCCCAACTGCCGAGCCACCATCGGCGTCGTCGCCGGTGGCGGCCGCACGGAGAAGCCCTTCGTCAAGGCAGGCAAGAAGTACCACAAGATGAAAGCGCGCGGTATCAAGTGGCCGCGCGTGCGTGGTGTTGCTATGAACGCCGTCGACCACCCGTTCGGTGGCGGCGGCCGGCAGCACCCCGGTCAGCCGAAGTCCGTCTCGCGGAACGCTCCGCCGGGCCGGAAGGTCGGTGACATCGCCTCCAAACGCACCGGTCGCGGTGGCAAGGGAGGTAAGTAACCATGAGTACGCAATACCGCACCGGCCGCGAAGGTGAGTTCACCTACCGCGGCTACACGCTCGACGAGCTGCAGGATATGGAGCTCGACGAGGTCGCGGAACTGCTCCCCGCTCGTCAGCGGCGAACCATCACCCGAGGCCTGTCGGCCGAGCACGAGAAGCTGCTCGCGAAGGCTCAGGACAAGACGGAAGAGGAGACGGCAAACGCGCCCATTCGAACGCACCTGCGCGACATGCCGATTCTCCCCGAATTCGTCGGTCTCACCTTCGCCGTCTACACCGGTCAGGAGTTCGAGCGCACCCAGATTCAGCCCGAGATGATCGGTCACTACCTGGGCGAGTTCCAGCTGACCCGTAGCTCGGTCGAGCACGGTCAGGCCGGTATCGGCGCGACCCGGTCTTCGAAGTTCGTGCCCCTCAAGTAAACCATGGGAATCAACTACAGCGTCGAGGCCGACCCGGACACCACGGCCAAGGGTATGCTCCGGGACCGGCCCATCAGCATCAAGCACAGCAAGGCCATCTCCCGCGCCATCAAGGGGATGCCCGTCGCCGACGCAGAGGAGTACCTCGAAGCCGTCATCGACGGCGAGCGGTCGGTTCCGTTCAAGCAGCACAACTCCGGCGTCGGTCACCGAAGCGACATCGACGGCTGGGACGCGGGTCGGTACCCCGAGAAGGCGTCCAAGGCGTTCCTCGAACTCCTCGAAAACGTTCGCAACAACGCGACCGAACAGGGCTTCGACGGACCGGCCATGGAGATCAAGCACGTCGCCGCCCACAAGGTCGGCGAGCGTCAGGGTCGCAAGCCCCGTGCCTTCGGTCGGGCGGACCCGTGGAACACCCCAATCTGTGACGTCGAACTCATCATCGAAGAGGTCGAGGAATAATGGCTGACGAACACCAATTCATCGAGAACGGACTGCAGCGGTCCCAGATCGACGAGTTCTTCGCGGAAGAACTCGGTCGAGCGGGCTACGGCGGCATGGACGTCGCCAAGACGCCGATGGGCACCCAGATCGTGCTCAAGCTGAAAAGCCCGGGATGGTCATCGGGAAAGGCGGGAAGAACATCCGCAAGGTCACCCGCGAACTCGAAGAGCGGTTCAACCTCGACGACCCCCAGATCGACGTGCAGGAAGTCGACGAGCCGGACCTCAACGCCCGGATCGTCGCCGACCGCCTCGCCAACGCGCTCGAGCGCGGTTGGTACTTCCGTAAGGCAGGCCACACGACCATCGACCGTATCATGGACGCCGGCGCCCTCGGTGCCGAAATCGTCCTCTCCGGGAAGGTCACGGGCGCCCGCTCCCGCGTTGAGAAGTTCAACCGCGGCTACATCAAGCACAACGGCGAGCCCGCACAGGAGATCGTCGACGAGGGCCAGGGCGTCGCAGTCATGAAGCTCGGCACCATCGGCGTGACGGTCAAGATCATCCCGCCGGGTGCGCGCCTCCCCGACGACTTCGAAGTCGAGGAAGACGCCAACCCCGACGCGGTCGAACAGATCGAAGAGACCGAGAGCGTCGAGGACCT
The DNA here is from genome assembly GCF_000730175.1 of Haloferax sp. ATB1. Taxonomy (NCBI): domain Archaea; kingdom Methanobacteriati; phylum Methanobacteriota; class Halobacteria; order Halobacteriales; family Haloferacaceae; genus Haloferax; species Haloferax sp. ATB1. The sequence goes on from NZ_JPES01000061.1 coordinate 9,158, forward strand.
CCTCGAAGAGGAGCCGGAAGAGGTTCCGGACGTCTCCGAGGAGGCCGACGCCGACGCAGAGACGGACGCAGTCGACGAAGACGTCGTCGAGGAAGCGGCCGTCGAAGCGGTCGAAGAGGAAGTCGTCGACGACGAAGCCGACGACGAGGACGACGAAGCAGTCGAGGAAGTCGTCGACGACGACGAGGAACTCGACGAAGACGTCGCCGAAGAGGCGGCCGACCTCGTCGCGGAGATGGAAGACGAAGACGACGACGAAACGGAGGAAGAATAAATGGCGATCCTCTACACCGAAGAGATTCGCGACATGACGCCCGCAGAGCGCACCGCCGAGCTCGAAGAGCTTGAGACGGAGCTGCTCAACGCGAAGGCCGTGCAGGCCGCGGGTGGCGCGCCGGAGAACCCCGGCCGCGTCTCTGAACTGAAGAAGACCATCGCCCGAATCAAGACGATTCAGGGCGAAGAAGGCGACCTCGACGAAGAATAATGCCACTGACACCCGAGACCCTCGTGCGACACGAACTCAACGGCCTCCACGTGGAGGTCGTCGACGCGGCGAACCCCGACCTCGTCGGGATAGCCGGTCGCATCGTCGTCGAGACGATGCACACGTTCATGGTCGACGACGGCTCTCGGGTGCGGCAGGTGCCAAAGCGAGGGGCGACCTTCGAATTCGAAATTCCGCGTACAGATGAAGCCGCCGACGCCTCGAAGGCGTCGGGGACCGCGTCCAAACTTCGGTCGGATACTACTGGCGGATTTGATGCCAGTCAGTCTGATCGGCTCGCCGACTCATCATCGGCGGCTTCCCGTTCCGGGAATTGCGAGGGCGTGGCCTACGTTACGGTGGATGGCGCACAACTGCTCTCACGACCCGCCCTGCGCACCGAAACTACAGGTGACTCGAAATGGCGATAGGACTTGACGTTCCAATGCCTCCGGAACCTGACGATTCCGAGGCTTACGACTACGAAAAATGTCCGTTCTACGGCTCGCTCTCCGTCCGGGGTCAGACCCTGGAGGGGACAGTCGTCTCGACGGACATGGCAAAGACCGTCATCGTCGAGCGGGAGTACGACGTATTCGTTCCGAAGTACGACCGCTACATGAAGCGACGTTCCCGCATCCCGGCACACGTGCCGGGCGTGCTCGACGACGTCGCTGTCGGTGACGAAGTAACAATTGCGGAGACCCGACCTCTCTCGAAGACGAAATCCCACGTCGTCGTCGAGATTATCGGAGGTGACGAGTGATGGAAGCGCTCAAAGCGGACATCACCAAGGGTGTCGCCCGTGGCTCGCTGGTCACGTGCGCCGACAACACCGGCGCTCGTGAACTGAAGATTATCAGCGTCGCGGGTTACTCCGGCACGAAGAACCGCCACCCCAAGGCAGGTATCGGGGACAAGGTGACCGTCTCGGTCACCAAGGTACCCCCGAGATGCGCCGCCAGGTGCTCGAAGCGGTCATCGTCCGCCAGCGGAAATCTATCCGCCGGCCCGATGGCACGCGTGTGAAGTTCGAGGACAACGCCGCCGTCATCATCGACGAGATGGAAGAGCCTCGCGGGACCGAAATCAAGGGTCCCGTCGCACGCGAAGTCGCCGAGCGCTTCGGGAGTATCGCATCGACGGCTACGATGATTGTATAGTATGACTCGACAACCGCGCAAACAGCGAACCCAGATTCGCGACGCGCCGCTCCACGAGCGGCAAAAGCAGGTCCGCGCACCGCTGTCGGCCGAACTCCGCGAGGAGTACGGCAGCCGTAACGTCCGCGTCAACGCGGGCGACACGGTCGAGGTGCTCCGCGGCGACTTCGCCGGCGAAGAAAGCGAAGTCACCGAGGTCGACCTCAGGGACGCCGTCATCTACGTCGACGGCGTCACCGTTGAGAAAGCCGACGGCGAGGAGGCCCCACGCCCCCTTCAGGCCAGTAACGTCCGCGTGACGGAACTGGACCTCGAAGACGACGTGCGCGAGGCCCGACTCAAGGAGGATAACGAATGACTCGACACCAGAAGCGACTGTCCGTACCGAAGTCCTGGCCGGTCGAGCGCAAGACAGGCACGTTCACGGTCAAGGCCGGAGCGGGTCCGCACGGCGAAGAGGGGGTTCCCCTCCTCATCGTCCTGCGCGACGTGCTCGGCTACGTGGACTCGAAGAAGGAGGCCCAGTACGCCCTTAACCACCAGAGCATTCTGGTCAACGGCGACGTGGCCTCCGACGTCCGCCGTCCCATCGGGATGTTCGACATCCTGGCGTTCGTCCAGCGAGAGGAGTACTACCGCGTCTTCCCCGACGAGGGAGGCCGCCTGGCGCTGACGCCCATCGACGCCGATTCGGCATCCAGCCGGCTCGGCAAGATCGTGGGCAAGACGCAGGTCACCGGTGGCGACTTCCAGCTGACGCTCCACGACGGGGCGACCCTCGTCGTCGAGGACGCCTCGGAGTACAGCGGCAAGGACTCCATCGTCGTCGACAACGAGACGAAGGACGTCGTCGCGCACTTCCCCTACGAGGAAGGCGCGCTCGTCACGGCTGTCAACGGGCAGCACGCCGGCGAAATCGGCGAGGTTACAGAGATAATCGTCACGCCCGGCAGCGGGAACAACTCCGTTGTCGTCGAGACCGAAGACGGCGAGTTCGAGACGGTCGAACAGTACGTCGTCGTCATCGACGAGAACTTCACGGGTTCGGACGACGAGTCCGAAGCACGTCAGGCTACTGACGGCGGTGATGACGAATGAGCGAGGCTGACTTCCACGCGATGCGCGACCCGCGCATCGAGAAGGTCGTCGTCCACATGGGCGTCGGCGAAGGTGGTCGCGAACTCGCCAAGGCCGAGGACATCCTCGAAGAGATCACCGGTCAGGAGAGCGTTCGCACGATCTCCGGCCGCGCCTCGCAGGACTTCGGCGTCCGCCGCGGCGAACCCGTCGGCGCGAAGGTCACCCTCCGTGGTGACACCGCCGTCGAGTTCCTCGAAACCGCACTCCCCATCGCGGACCTCTCCGTCTCGTCGTTCGACCAGACGGGCAACTTCGGCTTCGGCGTCGAAGAGCACACGGAGTTCCCGAGCCAGGAGTACGACCCGCAGATCGGTATCTACGGGCTGGACGTGACGGTCAACCTCGTCCGCCCCGGCTACCGAGTGAAAAAGCGCGACAAGCGTTCCCGTCAGATTCCGTCGTCCCACCGGATGACCGTCGAGGACGCCGTCGCGTTCATCGAGTCCACGTTCGACGTGGAGGTTGAAGAATGAGCGATAGCGAAACAGAACAGACGGGCGAGCACGCATCCCGCCGCACCGGCCAGGAGAACGAGTGCCGGCGCTGCGGTCGAAAGCAGGGACTTGTCAGCAAGTACGACATCAACCTGTGCCGCCAGTGCTTCCGAGAGATCGCCCGCGAGATGGGATTCAAGAAGTACCGATAAGCAATGGCTGACAACGACCCACTCAGTAGCGCGCTCTCCGGTGTGGACAACGCCGAGAGCGTCGGACACCTGTCCCACGAGATCCAGCCCGCCTCCAACATCATCGGCTCCGTCCTCGAGGTCTTCTACGACCGCGGGTACATCGACGGCTTCGAGTTCGTCGACGACGGCAAGGCCGGTCTGTTCGAGGTCGAACTGAAAGGCGCAATCAACGATTGTGGCGTCGTCAAGCCCCGGTATTCCGCCGGGGCCGACGACTTCGAGAAATGGGAGAAGCGATTCCTCCCCGCCCGTGACTACGGCGCGCTCATCGTCACGACGAGCCACGGCGTCATGAGCCACTACGAGGCCCGCGAGAAGGGCATCGGTGGTCAGATCATCGCCTACGTCTACTAGAACAATGAGCCGAATAGAAATCGAAATCCCGGACGAGGTATCCGCCGAGGTCAAAAACCTCGAGCTCACCATCGAGGGCCCCAACGGAAGCGTCACCAAGCGCCTCTGGTACCCGAACGTCTCGGTCTCCGCCGAAGACGACGCTATCGTCATCGAGAGCGACGTCGAGAACGCGAAGACCAACGCGACCATCGGTACCTTCGAGAGCCACGTGAACAACATGCTTCACGGCGCGACCGAGGGGTGGGAGTACAAGATGGAAGTCCACTACGCTCACTTCCCGATGCAGGTTAGCGTCGAAGGGAGCGACGTGGTCATCAAGAACTTCCTCGGCGAGAAGTCCCCGCGACGAGCGCAGATTCGCGGCGACACGGACGTACAGGTCGACGGCGAAGAACTCACCCTGACGGGCTCCAACAAGGAGGACGTCGGGCAGACCGCCGCCGACATCGAACAACTCACCCGCGTCAAGGACAAGGACACTCGCGTGTTCACCGACGGCGTGTACATCACCCAGAAACCGCAGACTGGTGATGCCTAATGTCGGAAGAAATCACCGAACTCGAAGACATCAGCGGCGTCGGCCCGTCGAAGGCCGACGCGCTCCGCGAAGCCGGCTTCGAGAGCGTCGACGACGTACAGGCCGCGAGCCAGTCCGAACTGGCCGAGGTCGACGGCATCGGGAACGCGCTCGCTGCGCGTATCAAAGCCGACGTCGGTGGCCTCGAGGTCTCCGACGAGGCCGAGGCCGAAGTCGAAGACGAGTCCGAAGCCGAGCCTGAGGAAGAGGAAGCCGAAGAGGTCGAGACGGAGCTTCAGCCCCGCGGTCACGCGGACAAGAAGCCCCAGCTCGACGACGAAACCGCGGAGGCCCTGGCGCAGAAGCGCCGCGAGGGCAAGCCGCAGTTCAACCGGCAGGACTACCACAAGAAGAAGCGCACGCCCACGTCGTGGCGTCGCCCCCGTGGTGGTCTCTCCAAGCAGCGTATCGGCATCAAGGGCAAGGGCCCCAAGGTCGAGGCGGGCTACCGCACGCCGAAGGCCGCCCGCGGCCTTCACCCGTCGGGCTTCGAGGAGGTCCGCGTGTTCAACACGGACGACCTCGAAGGCATCGACGGCGATACGCAGGCAGTTCGCATCGCCTCCTCGGTCGGCGCGCGCAAGCGCGAGCGCATCGAGGAAGCGTGTGAGGACCGCGAGATTCGCGTCCTCAACCCCACCTACGTCGAAGTCGAGGTGGACAACTGATGACGGACCTCAAAGCGCAGAAGCGAATGGCGGCCGACGTCCTCGACGTCGGCAAGGGTCGAGTTTGGTTCGACCCCGAGGAACAGGCCGAAATCGCGGAGGCCATCACGCGCGAAGACATCCGTGAACTCGTCGACGAGGGCACGATTCGCGCCAAGGACGCCAAGGGCAACTCGAAAGGTCGCGCACGCGAGCGCGCCGCCAAGCGTTCCTACGGTCACCGCAAGGGTGCCGGCTCCCGCAAGGGCCGTTCCGGCGCTCGACAGAACAAGAAAGACGCATGGGTCAGCCGAATCCGCGCCCAGCGCCGTCGCCTGAAGGAGCTTCGCGAGGACGGAACGCTCGACCGTTCCCAGTACCGCTCGCTCTACAACAAGGCGTCCGGTGGCGAATTCGATAGCGTGGACCGGCTCGAAGCGTACATTCAGAACAACTACCAGGTGGAGATTCAATAATGGCGACCGGACCACGATACAAGGTTCCGATGCGGCGTCGCCGCGAAGTCCGGACCGATTACCATCAAAGGTTGCGCCTGCTGAAATCGGGCAAGCCCCGCCTCGTTGCTCGCGTGAGCAACAAGCACGTCAGGGCGCAGCTGGTCACTCCGGGCCCGCAGGGCGACGAGACCCACGCTGCAGCGACCTCTGCTGACCTCGACGAGTACGGCTGGGAAGCCCCCACGGGCAACCTCCCGAGCGCGTACCTCACGGGGTATCTGGCAGGTAAGCGGGCGCTGGCCGCCGGCGTCGAGGAAGCGGTCCTCGACATCGGCCTCAACACGGCCACGCCCGGAAACAAGGTCTTCGCGGTGCAGGAGGGTGCTATCGACGCTGGCCTCGAAATCCCCCACAACGACGCAGTACTCGCTGATTGGGACCGCAACCGCGGTGTCCACATCGCCGAGTACGCGGAGCAGCTCGACGAGCCGCTCTACAGTGGAGACTTCGATGCCACGAACCTCCCCGACCACTTCGACGAAGTGCTCGGGAACCTTCAGGAGGACGAATGAGCAGAAATAACAACGGCTGGGAGCCGCGAACGCGGCTCGGCCGCATGGTGCAGAACGGCGACGTCACGTCGATGGACCAGGCGCTCGAGACGGGACTTCCGCTCAAGGAACCCCAGCTCGTCGACCAGCTCCTTCCCGGACTGGACGAGAGGTGCTCGACATCAACATGGTCCAGCGCATGACCGACTCCGGCCGCCGGGTGAAGTTCCGGTGTGTCGTCGCAGTCGGGAACCGTGACGGCTACCTCGGCTACGCTGAGGCCCGCGACGACCAGGTCGGCGGTGCCATCCAGAAAGCCATCGAGGTGGCGAAACTGAACATCATCAAGGTAGACCGCGGCTCGGGCTCGTGGGAAGACCGCGCAGGCGGCCTCAACTCCCTCTCGCGCAAGGCAGAGGGCAAGGCCGGCTCCGTGACGGTCCGCATCATCCCCGCCCCGCAGGGTCTCGGCCTCGCGGCCGCAGAGACCGTCCGGAACATCCTCGAACTCGCCGGTATCCAGGACGCCTGGACCAAGAGCGACGGGAACACTCGGACCACGGTCAACCTCGCGAAGGCGACCTACAACGCGCTCAAGAACGCGTCGCAGTCCCGTACGCCCCAGCGCGCTCGTGAAGTGCGTCAGGAGGTGCGCGAATAATGCAGGCTATCGTTCAGCTTCGCGGTGAGGTCAACATCGCACAGGACGTCCGCGACACGCTCACGATGCTCAACATCCACCGCGTGAACCACGCGACGTTCGTGCCGGAAACGGACGCCTACCGCGGGATGATCTCGAAAGTCAACGACTTCGTCGCGCACGGCGAGCCGAGCGTCGACGTCGTCGAGACCCTCATCAGCACGCGCGCCGAGCCCGAGCAGGGCGACGGCGACATCACCGACGAGTGGGTCTCCGAGAACACCGACTACGACGACGTGGCCGCGCTCGCGCAGGCCATCGTCGACGAGGAGACGACGCTGCGAGAGCAGGGCGTCTCCCCCGTGCTCCGTCTGCACCCGCCGCGTGGCGGTCACCGCGGACAGAAGCACGTCACCAAGGAAGGTGGCCAGCTCGGTAAGCACAGCACCGAACAGATCGACGAGCTCCTGGAGGACATGCGATGACGTCCAAGAAGCGACGCCAACGCGGTTCCCGCACGCACAGCGGCGGTACGCACAAGAACCGACGCGGTGCCGGTCACCGCGGCGGTCGCGGCCGCGCCGGACGCGACAAACACGAGTTCCACAACTACGAGCCGCTCGGCAAGCACGGCTTCAAGCGACCTGACGTCCTGCAGGACGACGTCGCCGAAGTCAAGATCCAGAAGCTCGACGAGGACGCGGCGCTCCTCGCAGCCGACGGAGTCGCCGAGAAGGACGGCGACACCTACACCATCGACGCCCGCGACGTGGCCGAGGACGGCTGGGAAGCGGACGTCGTGAAGGTGCTCGGTGGCGGGCAGGTTCGTAACGAACTGCACGTCGTCGCCGACGCCTTCACCGCCGGTGCCGTCGAACTCATCGAAGAGGCTGGCGGCAACGCCGAACTCTCCGAACGCGCCGAAGAAGCGGCGGAAGCCGAGGAATCGGCCGACGCCGACGAGGACGACGAGGAATAAATCATGGGATGGAAGGACGCCGCCGAACCAGTGCTGGCGCGGATGCCCGCAGTCGCCCGACCGGAGGGACACGTACCGTTCCGCCGGAAGCTCGGGTGGACTGGTGGCATCCTCGTTCTGTACTTCTTCCTGACGAACGTGACGCTGTTCGGCGTCGACGCCGCGACCGCGAACGACCTGTTCGGTCAGTTCCGGTCCATCTTGGCCGGCCAGCAGGGCTCGGTGCTCCAACTGGGTATCGGTCCAATCGTCACGGCGAGCATCGTCCTACAACTGCTTGGCGGTGCTGACCTGCTCGGTCTCGACACGGACAACAACCCGCGCGACCAGATCCTCTATCAGGGTCTGCAGAAGCTGCTCGTCGGGGTCATGATCGTCCTGACGGGTCTGCCGATGGTGTTTGCCGGCAACTTCCTGCCGGCCGACCAGGCCGTAGCGGCGTCGCTCGGCATCGGTACGCTCGGCGTGAAGGGACTCATCTTCGCGCAGATCGCCGTCGGTGGTGTCCTCATCCTGTTCATGGACGAGATCGTCAGCAAGTGGGGCGTCGGCTCCGGGGTCGGCCTGTTCATTATCGCCGGCGTCAGCCAGCAGCTCGTCGGTGGGCTGTTCAGCTGGGAGGGCCTCGGCGGCGCGTCCGGGTTCTTCCCGACGTGGATCGGCATCATCACCGGTGCCATCGAACTGCCGGCCTCGCCGACCGACCTGCTGTCGACGATATTCCTCGGTCAGGGACAGCTGCTCGCGCTCATCACGACGGTGCTCATCTTCGGCATCGTCGTCTACGCCGAAAGCGTCCGCGTCGAGATTCCCCTCTCGCACGCCCGTGTGAAGGGTGCCCGCGGTCGCTTCCCGGTCAAGCTCATCTACGCGAGCGTCCTGCCGATGATCCTCGTCCGCGCCCTGCAGGCGAACATCCAGTTCCTCGGGCGCATCCTCAACAACTCGTGGGCGGCCATGCCAGCGTGGCTCGGCCAGTACACGAGTGGACAGGTCACCGGTGGCCTGTTCTACTACCTCGCGCCCATCCAGTCGCGGTCCGACTGGATGTGGTTCCTCGGGCTCACGTCGGCCGACCCGCTCGACATCGCTATCCGCGTGCTCATCGACCTGGTCTTCATGATCGTCGGTGGCGCGGTGTTCGCGATATTCTGGGTCGAGACGACGGGCATGGGTCCGGAATCGACCGCGCAACAGATTCAGAACTCCGGGATGCAGATTCCCGGGTTCCGACGCAACCCGCAGGTCATCGAGAAGGTCATGGAGCGGTACATCCCGCAAGTGACCGTCATCGGTGGCGCGCTCGTCGGCCTGCTCGCCGTCATGGCGAACATGCTCGGCACCATCGGCGCAGTCTCCGGGACGGGGCTGCTCCTTACGGTCTCCATCACGTACAAGCTGTACGAGGAGATCGCGGAGGAACAGCTCATGGAGATGCACCCGATGATGCGCAACATGTTCGGCTCCGAATAGCGAGCACCGACGCGCTCGGCTGCCGCCGCACGCTCGCGGCGAACGTCACTTCCACTTCACTTCATTTCTGACCCGCTCGCACCGAGAGCGGCGCGACCGCCTCGGACCGCCTCGGACCGCCCGTACCGCCGGACAATCCGGTCACTTTTGACTGCCGCCGTCGGAACAGCGGGGTATGCACGAGGGGCGACTCGCACTCGACATCGAGACGGCCAGCCCGAACGGTCCGCCGAGCGACTTCCGAAACACCGACGACTTCGAGTTGGTCGCCGTCGGCCTCGGCCACCGCGCCAGCGACGACGCCGAGGTCGAAGTCGAGGTGCTCCTCCGCGACGGCGACTGGTCGCTCACCCACACCGCCGACCTCCTCCGACGGGTCGTCGAGTGGTGCGAGGCCCGCGGCGGGGCCGTCGTCACCTACAACGGCGAGTACTTCGACGAACACCACCTCCGCGCGTGGGCCGACCGAGTCGCGGACGCCGGCGTCTGGGCGGACGCGCCGAGCCGAATCGACGCGCTGTTCGCGGACCACGTCGACCTCGGGACGCTCGCCGCCGAGGCGTACCCGGAAGCGGTCCGTCCGAACCGCGACATTCCGGCGCTGTGGAAGGCGTGCAAGGAAGCCGGCGTCGACCAGCCGACCGTCTGGTACGACGACTACGGCCTCCCGGCGGGCTACCTCGAACGCCTCGGCATCGAGGACGGCCACGTCAAGGGCGCGCACGTCGGCGAGGCGCTTGGCGAGACGTACGTCGACGGCGTGGTCGCGGGACTCGACCACACGCGGACGCACGCCGAACTCACTCGGCTCCTCGTGGACTACGCCGCCGGCGACATCGAACCGCTGTTTTCGCTCCACGACGCGCTCCGCCGGGGCGACGCGACCGCGGACTGACTCGTCTCGTCCCTGCCGACCCGACTCGACGCCGTCGGTCGGGGCTGCGCGTCGTCCTGTCTCGCGGCAAACGTTTAGCCGCCGGCAGTCGTATCGCGTGGTATGAACGACCTCGAACCGGCGGCCGCCGTCGAGGAGGCGCTCCGCGGCAACGGCATCAGCGTCGAGTCAGTCTCGCTCGACGAGTCCGTCTCGCTGACCTATCTCACGGCGTTCCCGGACGTCGAACCCGACCACGGCGAAGTCGGTCGCGCCGTCACGGCCTTCCTCGACCTCGCCCGCGACGACGAGTTCAACCCGAGGACCGTCGAGGCGACAGTGCTCCGAAGCGAGGGCGACGTGCAGGCGACGTGGACGCTCGAAGCCGACTGGATTCGCGCGTACAACGACTACTCGCTGGACGACGAGGAACTGTCCCAGCGCGTTCTCGACAGCCTCTACGAGGAGGGAGACGCGTGAGCGCGTGGTGTCACCGCGGCGAGTCGCCCGCCGCGCGCGGTCCGCGCCGACCCTCTCACTTCGAGTACTCGCGCGTCTCGCTGACGTTCGAGAGCGAGGGGACGAACTGCGCGGGTTGGCTCTACCGCCCCGACGGCGTCGAGTCGCCGCCGGTAGTCGTCATGGCCGGCGAACTCGCCGCGGAGCGTCGCTTCGGGCTTCGACCCTACGCCGAGCGACTGGCCGAGGCGGGCTACGCGGCGTTCCTTTTCGACTACCGGAACACCGGTGACTCCGACGGGGAGCCCCGGAATCTCGTGGACCCCGACTCGCAGGTCGCCGACTGGCACGCCGCACTCGACGGACTCCGCGGGCGCGACGAAATCGACTCGCGCTCGCTCGTCCTCTGGGGCGCGGGGCTCTCCGGCGGTTACGCGCTCCGCGCAGCGGCTGAAGACGGTCGGGTCGCTGCGGTCGTCGCCCAGAACCCCATGCTCGACGGGAAGGCGGTCACGCGGGGCCGAGGCGTCAAAGGGACGCTCGCGGCGGTCGCCGCCGCCGCCCGCGACAAACTCCAATCGCGGCTCCTCGGCCCGTATCGCGTCCCCGTCGTCGGCGACGGGTCGTCGATGGCCGTCTTCGAGGACCCCGGCGTGCGCGCCGCCTACCGCGACCTCGTGCCGCCGGGGAGCGCGTGGCGAGACGAGACGCCCGCTCGGTTGTTCCTCTCCTTACTTCGCTACCGGGCGCTTCCCGACCCGGAGGCAGTCACCTGCCCGACGCTCCTCGTCTCCGGGACGCGCGACGACCTCGCGCCCGCCGACGCGGTGGCTGACCTCGCCGACGAGCTACCGGAGTCGACGCTAGTCGAACTCCCAGTCGGTCACTTCGACCACTACGACCGGGCGTTCGAACAGACGTTCGGCCACCTCCTGTCGTTCCTCAAGTCAGTTCGGTGACAGAAGACGAGTCATCCCGTTGAACGCTCGCGCGAACCATTATGTCCTCGCCCGGCCTATACCACACAGAAATGTCCACATCCACACGTTTCGTCTCGTTGTTCCTCGCCGTCGCGCTCGTCGCGGTGGCCGCGTCCGCGCCCGTGTTCGCACAGGAGTCCGAGGCACCGAGCGACGAGGAGATGCAACAGCTCCTCGAAGAGGGCGTCGCGCTGTACAACGACAACGTCGAACAGCTCGATGTCTCGTTCGCCCGAAGCCTCATCGCCGGGAAGACAGTGAACGTCTACATCGAAGACGGCGACGAGACGCACGTGTTCTCGGCGTCGGTGCAAGACGACATGCGCATCGACGACATCTCGACCGGCGCTAACGACGAGGCGTCAACCCGAATCACGACGGACCGACAGACCCTCGAAACCATCGCCGACTCGCCTGACCCGCTCGCCGAGGTTCAAGACGCCCTCGCCGACGACCGCATCCGCGTCTCCGGCGAGAAGGGCCACCCCGTCGACCAGGTCGTCTGGACCGTCGCCAACACGTTCAAGAGCTTCTTCCTCTGAATCCGGGCCGAACTGAACGCCGTCCGACTCCGTCTTTTCTCCGCGTCATCGCGTCCGTAACCCACTTTGCCGCCTCCCCCGTCTCTCCGTCGATGACGTTCACGCGCACGGTCGAACTCGACGGCCACATCATCGACTCGGGGATGATGCAACAGGCCATGGGCATCGTGATGGACCTCGGGGGCGACTTCGACGTCGAGCAGTTCGACGTCGGCCGGCAGAAAGACGAGACCTCCTACTGCCGGATGTCGGTGTCCGCGGACGACCGCGAGACGCTCCAAGAGATACTGCACGAACTCCACCAGATCGGCGCGAACCTCACGGACCCCGTCGACGCGCGCGTCGAGGCCTCGTCCGCCGACCGGGTCGTCCCCGTGGGATTTTACTCGACGACGAACCACCCGACCGACGTTCGGTATCAAGGCGAGTGGCTACCGGTCGAAGACATCGAGATGGACTGCGCGATAGTCATCGAGGAGACCGACGACGGCCCCCGGGCCTACACGAAGGTACTCAACGGCATCGAGGAGGGCGACCTCGTCGTCACCGACGAGGCGGGGATTCGCGTCAAGCCGCCGGAACGCCCCCGCGACGCCTCCGGACTTCGGGTTCATGCAGGGCGGCGTCTCCTCCGAGCGACCCTCGGAGTCGCTCATCGGCGAGGTGGCCGACGCGCTCCGCGAGACCAAGGCAGACGGCGGGAACGTCCTCGTCGTCGCCGGACCGGCGCTTATCCACTCGGGCGGCGGCGACGCCCTCGCCGAACTCGTCCGCGAGGGCTACGTGGACATGATTTCCGCCGGCAACGGCTTCGCCACCCACGACATCGAACGCGGGCTGTACGGCACCTCTCTCGGGATGGACATGGAGACGATGGAACACCCCCGGAAGGGCCACAAACACCACATCTACACCATCAGCGAGGTCATCCGCGCCGGCGGCATCGCCGAGGCGGTCGAGGAGGGACTCATCAAAGAGGGCGTGATGTACGAGTGCGTGAAAAACGACGTGCCGTACGTCCTCGCGGGGTCGATTCGAGACGACGGCCCGCTTCCCGACACCATCACCGACACCATCGAGCGCAGAACGCCATCCGCGAGCAGGCCCACCGCGCCGATATGGTGCTCATGCTCTCGACGCTCCTGCACTCGGTCGCCGTCGGCAACTGCCTGCCCTCGACGGCGAAGACCGTCTGCGTGGACATCAACCCCGCGACCGTCACGCAACTGCTCGACCGCGGCTCCTCGCAGGCCATCGGTATGGTCACGGACATCGGG
>NZ_JPES01000062.1:0-21715 GCF_000730175.1 Haloferax sp. ATB1
CTGTCCAACTTGGACGCCAAACTGCGCGCGGAGATGCGCACCGAACTCCAGAACCTACAGGACCAACTCGCGGTCACGACCGTCTACGTCACCCACAACCAGACCGAGGCGATGACGATGGCCGACCGCATCGCCGTCATGGACGACGGCGAACTCCAACAGGTGGCCTCTCCCTTCGAGTGCTACCACCGCCCGAACAACCTGTTCGTCGCGGAGTTCATCGGCGAGCCGATGATAAACCTCGTCCGTGGGACGCGCTCGGAGACGACGTTCGTCGGCGAGCACTTCTCGTACCCGCTCGACGAAGACGTGATGGAGTCCGTCGGCGCCCGCGAGGACCTCGTCTTGGGGATTCGCCCCGAAGACATCGCGGTCGTTGACGCGACGACCGACGACACCGCCGACGACACCGCGCTCGGCGACCACGAACTCCGGATGGACGTGACCGTCGTGGAACCCCACGGCGACCAGAACGTCCTCCACCTCTCGCACCCGGACCAACCCTCCGCCGACGACGCCCTGCAGGCGGTCACGGAGGGGATGCACCTCGTCACGCGGGGCGACCGCGTCACGGTGACGATTCCGCCGGACAAGATTCACGTGTTCGACGCGGAGACCGGAACCGCGGTGCACAACCGCCGCTACGACCAGGAAGACGACCGCACGCAACTCGAACAGTAGCCATGGCACGATTAACACTCGACGACGTGACGAAGGTGTACACCGACGACGGCGGCGGCGACATCGTCGCCGTCGAAGACCTCTCGCTCGACATCGACGACGGGGAGTTCCTCGTGCTCGTCGGTCCCTCGGGGTGCGGGAAGTCGACGACGCTCCGGATGATGGCGGGCCTCGAAACCGTCACCGAGGGCGAACTCAGACTCGAAGAGCGCGTCCTCAACGACGTGTCCGCGCAGGACCGGGACATCGCGATGGTGTTCCAGTCGTACGCGCTGTACCCGCACAAGAGCGTCCGCGGGAACATGTCGTTCGGTCTCGAAGAGTCGACCGACCTCCCTGACGACGAGATACGTCAGCGGGTCGAAGAGACGACCGATATGCTCGGCATCTCGGACCTGCTCGACCGCAAGCCCGGACAGCTTTCGGGCGGCCAGCAACAGCGGGTCGCGCTGGGGCGGGCCATCGTCCGTGACCCGGAAGTGTTCCTGATGGACGAGCCGCTGTCCAACTTGGACGCCAAACTCCGGGCGGAGATGCGGACCGAACTCCAGCGCCTGCAGGGGGAACTCGGCGTCACGACCGTCTACGTCACCCACGACCAGACCGAGGCGATGACGATGGGCGACCGCGTCGCCGTCCTCGACGACGGCGAACTCCAGCAGGTCGGCACGCCGCTGGACTGCTACCACCGCCCGAACAACCTGTTCGTCGCGGGCTTCATCGGCGAACCGTCGATGAACTTCTTCGACGGGTCACTGGAGGGCGACACCTTCGGCGGCGACGGCTTCGACTACCCGCTTTCGGGCGCGACCAGAGACCAACTCGGCGACGTGAGCTCCCTCACACTCGGTATCCGGCCCGAGGACGTCGCGGTCGGAGACCAGCGGTCGAGCGACCGAACGTTCGACGCCGAGGTCGTCGTCGTCGAGCCGCAGGGGAACGAGAACACCGTCCACCTGCGGTTCGTCGGCGGGGGCGAGGGGACCCAGTTCACCGCCACCACGACCGGCAAGTCGAGAGTCGAAGCGGGCGACCGCACGACCGTCTCGTTCCCCGAAGACGCGGTTCACCTGTTCGACGGGGAGACCGGCGACGCGCTGAAGAACCGAGAGCTCCCGTCGAACCGCGCCATCGGTGCGTTCGTCTCGGACTGACCGGTCACCGCTTTCTGCGCTTTCTGTTTCTCGTCCGCGGTTCGCGCGCCGTTCTCAGCCGTCGAGCTATCCGCGTCGGCGTAGCGACTGTCTCCGCGAATCGCGTCGCTCCGGTATCGAACTCCAGCGAGTGAAAAGGCGGCCGCGACGGCGCGCCGCGGGTCGAGAGACGCTCACTTCTCTCGCCCGCGGTGGTGCGTCCGGGTTATGGGTGTTGCATGTCAGGTTGATGCGGCCGCCGTGGGAGAGTCTCGTCCTCGGTGTCGGCTTACTCCTCGTCGAAGAGAGTCTCCCCTTCGACCATGTGTTCTCCGACGGCGTCGAGGTCGAGCGTCAGCCCGAGACCGGGCTTCTCGGGAATCTCCATCCGACCGTTCTGAATCAGGTCGTCCTCCTCGACGAGGTCCTCCCACCAGCCGAGCTGGTAGGAGTGGTATTCGAGGGCAAGCGAGTTCGGGATGGCCGCAGCGACTTGTGCAGACGCCATCGTCCCGATGGGCGACGAGACGTTGTGCATCGCCACGGGGATGTAGTACATGTCCGCGAGGTCGGCGATCTTCCGCGTCTCGCGCATGCCGCCGACGCGGGGCAGGTCGGGCGCGATGATGTCCACCGCCTGCGGTTCGAGCAGCGTCCGCTGGCCGAACTTCCGGTAGACGTTCTCGCCGACCGCGATGGGCGTCGTCGTGGACTGCGTCACGAGCTTCTGTACGTCGTGGTTCTCCGGCGGGACGGGGTCTTCGAGCCACCACACGTCGTAGTCTTCCAGCTCGGCGGCGAGGCGCTTTGCGCTCCCGCCGGTAAAGGACCAGTGGCAGTCGAACGCCACGTCCGCGCGGTCGCCGACGGCTTCGGTGACGGCTTCGACGATTTCGACCTTGTGGTCGATTTCGGGGTTGCGGAGGTGGCGGTTCGCGCGGTCCTTCTCGTGGCCCGAGGGCACGTCGAGGTCGAACTTGATGGCGTCGTAGCCGAGCTCCTCGACCACGCGGACGCCCTCCTCGGCGCAGGCCTGCGGATTGGCCTCGTCTTCGGTGTGGAGGTCGCAGTAGACGCGCACCTCGTCGCGGTACTTCCCGCCGACGAGCTGGTAGGCGGGCACGTCGAGGAGCTTCCCGGCGACGTCGTGAAGCGCGATTTCGATGCCCGAGATGGCGGAGATGACCTTGCCCGAAACCGAGCCCTCGCCGGACATCTTCTGGACGAGGTGCTCGTAGAGACGGTCTGATGGTCGAGGGGGTTCGTACAGTCCGACGATGTCGAACGGTTTCATCCGCTCGATGATGGCGGTGTCGCCGCCGCCCCATGATGGAGGCCTCGCCGGTGCCCGACGACGCCGGCGTCTGTGTAGACGCGGACGAGAATCCACGGATAGTTGCCGTCGACCATCGTCGTCTAGTACGTCCGTCGACTTTCGGCGTCGTCTGAACGTCCGTCCTCGCGGATTCGTGATATCCATCGTCTCCGCGGATTCAGGTCGCGCATCGTGTACTCCGCGTTCGGGTCGCTAAGCTTCGTGTACTCCGCGTTCGGGTCGCTAAGCTTCGCTTGCTCAAGCCATTGCGCACGTATATCTCGAAAGCCACTACAAAAGTCAGTGTGGGTTGGTACGCTCCGAGCACTCATCCCGGCGCACGCCTCCGTGAACTCGACCCTCGCCGACGACAGCCCACAAATGGTGACAATTTCGCAAGAATTGTATGTCGGAAGAGAGAACACATGACCGATGACGGAACCCAGTAAAAACTACGTCAACGGCGAGTGGGTCGCCTCCGAGACCGGCGAGACGGCCGAGGTGACGAACCCCGCGAACCCGAGCGAGGTAGTCGCGACGTACCAGCACTCGAACGAGAACGACGCTGCAGCGGCCGTCGACGCCGCCGTAGCGGCCGAAGACGAGTGGCGAAACACGCCCGGCCCGGAGCGCGGGCGCATCCTCCGCGAGGCGGGCACGCTCCTCGCCCAGCGGAAGGACGAACTGACGGAGATTCTCATCGCCGAGGAGGGGAAGGCGCGGCCCGAAGCGGCGGGCGAGGTACAGCGCGCCATCGACATCTTCCACTACTTCTCGACGAAGGCCGCCGATCTCGGCGGCACGAGGAAGGGCGCGAGCGGACCGAACACGAACCTCTACACGCGGCAGGAGCCGGTGGGCGTCGCGGCGCTCATCACGCCGTGGAACTACCCCATCGCCATCCCCGCGTGGAAGCTCGCCCCGGCGCTCGCCGCCGGCAACACCGTCGTCCTGAAGCCCGCCTCCATCGCGCCCGGCGTCGTCATCGAAATCGCCCGCGCGCTCGACGAGGCCGGCCTTCCGGACGGCGTCCTCAACGTCGTCACCGGGCCCGGTAGCTCGGTCGGCAGCGAGTTCATCGGCAACGAGGGCACGGACCTCGTCTCGTTCACCGGCAGCAGTCAGGTCGGCGAGATGGTCTACGAGCAGGCCACAGACGCCGGCAAGCGCGTTCAGACCGAACTCGGCGGGAAGAACCCGACGCTCGTCGCCGACTCGGCGGACCCCGCCGAGGCCGCCGACATCGTCGCTAACGGCGGGTTCGGAACCACCGGCCAGTCCTGTACGGCCTGTTCCCGCGCCATCGTTCACGAGGACGTGTACGACGACTTCGTCGCCGAGCTCGTCGACCGCGCGGAATCGCTCGACGTCGGTCCCGGCACCGACCACGAGATGGGCCCGCAGGTCAGCGAGTCCGAACTCTCCTCGACGCTCGAATACATCGACATCGCCGAGGGCGAGGGTGCGACGCTCGCCGCTGGCGGCGGCGTCCCCGAGGGTGAGGAGGTCGAGACGGGCCACTTCGTCGAGCCGACGGTGTTCACCGACGTCGACCCCGACATGCGTATCGCACAGGAGGAGGTCTTCGGTCCGGTCGTCGCCGTCATCAAAGTGAGTGACTTCGACGAGGGGCTTGCGGTCGCGAACGACGTCGACTACGGCCTGTCGGCCAGCGTCGTCACCGACGACCACACCGAGGCGAACCGCTTCGTCGACGAGGCCGAAGCCGGCGTCGTGAAGGTCAACGACAAGACGACCGGCCTCGAACTCCACGTCCCCTTCGGCGGGTTCAAGCGCTCTTCCTCCGAGACGTGGCGCGAACAGGGCGACGCCGGCCTCGACTTCTACACCATCGAGAAGACCGTCTACGACAACTACTGAGCGGCTCCCTGCGGTCGTCGATGCGACCGGCTGCCATCGCCTCGTTCTTTTTTCTCGTCTCTTCTCATCTCCTCTCTTTTCCTCTCCCATCACCTGCACTCTCACCCGGCCGATACCGTCGGCTCAGTCCGCCCCAAACAAGATTCTCTATAACAGAACGAGACTCAACGGGTTATCGCAGCCTGAGTTACACGCATAGCTATGTAATCTTAAGCCGTGGTCACACGCCGAGAGCTGTGTTAACACGGTTCCATATAGAGAATTCGAGGGGCTCGCGGCCTGTTCCGAGATAGCAAACGGGGCGTCAGTAGTTGATGTTGAGTTCGACGACGTTCGCCGCGCTCAGGACGCGTTCGGGGAGCGACCCGTGGAGGTCTTCGTCGCTGACCCGGCTGGCGGGTGCCGAGACGCTGATGGCTCCGAGCACCTCGCCGGAGGACGATTTGATGGGTGCCGCGAGACAGCGCAGCCCTTCGAGACGCTCGCCGTCGTCGATGGCGTAGCCCCGCTCCCGGACCGCTTCGAGCACCTGAAACAGCTCCTGTCGCGTGCCGATGCTCTTCGGCGTCTTCTGTTCGAGACCGTGGCGTTCGATTATCTCGTCCACCCGGGACTCCGGGAGGTTCGCGAGAATCGCTTTCCCGAGGGCGGTCGTGTGCAGGTTCGTTCGGAGGCCCGCGTAGGTGTCGAGGTCGACGGCGTCGTCGCCTTTCGCCCGCATCAGGTAGACGCCCATCCCCTGTTCTTCGACGAGCAGGTTGGCGAGTTCACCAGTGTCGGCGGCGAGCGATTTGACCTCGGGTTCGGCGACCTGATACACCTCCATCGACTTCCGACTGTGACCGCCGACTTCGAGGAACTTCAGCCCGACGCGGTAGTCGTCGCCGTCCTTCAGGACGTATCCGTGTTTCTGGAGGGTCGTCAGGTGGTTGTGGACCGCGCTCTTTCCCATGTCGAGGTCGCTCGCCAACTCCGTGACCCCACAGGGACCTTTCTGCATCAACTCCTCGACGAGCGCCAGTGTCTTCTCGGTGGTTCGCACCGGATGTTTGGCGTCCATAGCTACTCGTTGTCAAGTATCTGAATAAGTGTTCTGGTCCGGAGAACGGTGACGCCGAGTCGCAGAAGGGCGTCCCGTTCGACTCGGAAAACCGCTTTCGATGGTTGATGCTGAGCGTAGCGCGAGAGTCAGCGGTGGGCGTTCATGAGTTGGACTTGTCACGGCGCCCGCCGCCGACTCGCGCGTACTGGTATGACTGACACGTCACACGGTCGGACCGCTCGCGCCGACCACGCGTAACCTCGTGCCGGAGCGTGATAGTTTTTGGCATGGGTGTAGAGCTTGCCCGGCGGTCGTCTCCTCGGCGCGACCGGTTTGCCGTCTCGACCACGCATCGACGTTCACCCTGATTATCGACCGAACTCATGTATGTATGATTTCATAGTTGCTATAAAATAGCCTACGTATCTCGATAGCTCGCTTCCGTTTCACTCATCTCTGAATAATGGTTCTTGTCGCTGAAAACGGGTCTTACTGGATGTCTGGGACACAAGTGATCCTTCCAATAGTCTCGTCTATCCCTACTGCGAAAACGTGTCAAATATCTCGGTCCAAAATATACTTAATCTGTGATTTTGTCGATGAGTCCTCGGCCGCCCCGCGGGCGTCAGTCGTCGCCGGCCACGGCCCCCCTCACACCGCTTCGAGCGAGTGAGCGCCGCCGGGCGGTCCGGTAGAACCACAGCGACGCGACGTCGAACAGGAACACTGCGACGAAGCGGTTAGTTGTCGTCGTACGATTGGTCGCTCCCGTCACCCCCTGTTCGCACCGCCGGTTCGAGGTCGAAAAGCGCGTTCGAGACGGTCCCGTGGGCCGTCACCGCCGGCGGCGCGTGGTCGTCGTCGTAACCGTACTCAACCAGTCGGTTCCGGTTCAGACAGAGCTTGTCGTACTCCGGTTTGAACAGGTCGAACAGCTCGAAGCGGTCTTCCAGTTCCGGGAACCGCTCGTGGTACCGCTCGATGCTCGCGCGGACCTGCCGCCACAGGCGAATCTCGTCGTAGCCCTCGCGGCGCTCCAGCAGGTCGGCCACGTAGCGCAGGACGCAGACGAACAGCGTGCCGACGATGTGCTGACACATTCCCTCCGGCGACTTCCGGTGGATGATATCGTCGTGTTCGTACAGGTCGTCGGGGAGCCTGTCGAGTTCCGGGAGGCGCGTCTCGCTGACCGCGATTTCGTCCACGTAGTCCTTTACCGCCAGCCGGGTCGGCCGACTGTCCCGCAGGACGAGCATCGTGTTCGTCCCGTGGGGCATGAACACCATCCCGTAGCGGTAGAGGTAGTGCAACAGCGGCGGTAGCAGCACGTCGAAGCAGTCGGCCAGCCACTCGTCGATAGAACAGCCGGCCCGCTCGGCGAGCTTGGAGACGACGGGCGTGCCGTCGGCGTCCTCGTGCATGAGCGCCGAAAGCGTGAGCACCTGCTCGTCGTCGTCGACGAGGGCCTCGACGCTCTCGCGCCACACCGCCCCGAGCAGTTCGTGATACTGGTACGGCGCGTTGTCCAGTTGCGAGAACTCGGGATGGTCGTAGTTGAGGCTCGCAATCTCGCCCGGCAGCACTAACTCGCAGTCGTCGCGGAGGAACGGGTCGTCGTCGCGAATCGACTGCACGTACTCCGTGACCCGCGGCGCGGCGCGCGCCTGCTCGCCGGGCAGTCCCCGATAGACGATGGTGTTCAGCACGCGAATCGGGACCTTGACGTGTGGCTTTTCGGGGTCCGAGAGGTTCGTCAGCGTCCGCACCGACTGCTGCGGGAGGTAGCTGTCGGGGCCGGTCCCCAGCGGGACGATATCGCCGGCGGCGATGTCCTTGGCGAACAGTTGCGCGACGGTGTTTTCCCACTGCCACTCGTGGACCGGGAGGTAGTAGTAGTCGTCCGGGTCGTGGCCGCCGGCCCGGAGCGTCGCGTCGAACTCCGCCGCGGCCCCGCCGAGTTGCTGGGCCATCAGCGACTCGTACCGCAGGCCCTCGACACTCCGGAAGTCGGCGCGGTCGCGGCGCGCGGCGACCCAAACGAGCGACTGCGGCGTCTTGCGTTCGGGCGCGTACGCCCGGTAGTCGTCGTAGCCAAAGCCGATGCGGCCCTTGCTGATGGTGAACCACGGGTGGCCCTCCATCTCGCCTTCGACCGCGGCGTACGGCATGTCCAGCAGGCTCTCGTCCGAATCCGCCTTTCGGGCGTCGATGTGGCGTCGGCGACCAGCGTGTTGTTGTACTCCCGAACGAGGTGACTCGCCGTCTCGGGGGCCACGCCGAGCGACTCCCGCGCGTCGAGGAGGAACTGGACGGGGTCGGTCGCGGGCCGCCAGCCATCGGCGTCTCCACCTCTCCCCGACTTCTCGCCGGCGTCTCCGCTCTCTGTCTCGCCACTATCGCCGTCTGCCCGTCGCTCGATGCTGTCGGGGTCGACACGATAGCTGTCGAACGGTCGCGATTGGGCCGCGAACCGGTAGGAAACGCCGTCGTACTCGAGGCGGTACCGGATCCACTCGCCGTCGGAACCGCGCGCTTCGGGGTCGAGCAGTTCCTCGTACAGGAACTCCTCGAACAGCTTCGTGAGCAGGTCGTGGCTCACGTTCGTCCACCGGTCCGCGTCGAGCGCGGTCCGGAGCGTCTCCAGTCTGTCTATCCGTCCTGTCCGTCCGTTCGTCCGCAGTTCTGGTCCGTTCATTCGTCTTCCTCCGCCGTCGATGCCGCCGCGGTCGCGCCGTCGGTCGTTTCGAGGAACCGCTCGACGGCGAAGTCCTGAAACACGGTGTCCTCGTCTTCGGGGTAGACCGGTCGGTCGCAGAGTCGGTTCACGATGTGCGCGTTGCGATAACAGCCGAGGCCGAGGTCGGGCGCGCCGACCCCGTGGGTGTGGCGCTCGGCGTTCTGGACGAAGATGCGCCCCGTCACGTCGTCGTCGAGGCGCAGTCGGTAGTCGTCGGTGATGCGGTAGCGACCCCTGTCGTCCCACTCGATGCGCGATTCGAGCGACGAGAGGAAACTCGGCGTCGGACGGTGGTAGCCCGTCCCGAGGACGACGACCTCGCTCTCGTGGGCGAACGGCGTCTCGGACTGCCACTGCTCGCAGTCGAGACGGTAGCGCGGCCCGCCGGGACCGGACACCCGCTCGATGCCCTCCACCGAGGTCATGGCGAACAGCCCCACGTCGGGGTCGCGGTCGCCGATGGAGCGACGGTAGAGTGCGTCGTATATCTCGGCGCTGGTGTTCACGTCGATGCCCTTGTACAGCAGGTCCTGTTCGGGGTACACCTCGTCACGGGTCTCTTGCGGGAGGTCGTTGAAGTACGACGTGTACTCCGGCGTGAAGTGCTGGAGTCCGAGCTTCGAGTACTCCATCGGGAAGAAGCCCTCCGAGCGCGTGAGCCAGTCGAGCCGGTAGTCCGCGTCGGCCTGCGCCTCCAAGAGGTCCAAGAACACCTCCGCGGCGCTCTGGCCCGACCCGACGACGGTTATCGAGTCGGCGTCGAGACACCGCTCTTTTCGGCTCCGATACGCCGCGGTGTGGAACACGTCCCGCTCGGGGTGCCCGCCCAGATTTTCGGGGACGTGCGGTCGGCTTCCGACGCCGAACACCACGTCTTCGCCCCGGTAACGGTGCTCCTCGCCGCTTTCGGGGTGGCGGGCGGTCACCTCGAAGTAGCCGGCGTCGGCGTCGGACCACTCGATGTTCGTCACCCGGCGTTCGAACCGGCAGGCGTCGAGTCGCCGGCTGACCCAGCGCAGGTAGTCGTCGTACTCCCTCCGAGGAATCTGGAACGTCTCGTAGAAGTAAAACTCGTAGATGCGGCCGGTCTCCCGCAGGTAGTTGAGGTAGCTGTGGGGACTCGTCGGGTCGGCCAGCGTCACGAGGTCCGCGAGGAACGGCACTTCGAGGGTCGTCCCCTCGATGAGCATCCCCTCGTGCCACGCGAACTCGGCGTCCTGTTCGAGGAACACCGCGTCCACGTCGTCGGGCGCGTCGTCGAGCATGGCGGCCAGTCCGAGGTTGAACGGCCCGAGGCCGACGCCGACCACGTCGTGGACGGGCGTCTCGCTCATCGGCCCACCTCCGTCTCCCCGCCGAAAAACCGCTCGCGCTCGCAGTGCATCAACAGCGCTTCCTTGTCGGGGAGGTCGATGCGTTCCTGCGGTTCGTAACCGCACCGCTCGAAGACGCGGATAGCGATTTCGTTGCGAACGTCCGGTTCGCTGACGACCCGCTCGGCGTCAGTTGCGCGGAACTGAAACGCGGTAATCGCCCGCAGGAGCGGCGCGGCGTAGCCGTGCCCGAGGTACTCCGGCGGCCCGATGAGCAGGTGGACGCCGCGGTCTTCCGACTCCGCGGCGTAGCGCTCGCCGACCACGTCGTCGGCCGCGCGGTAGGTCTCCCAGTAGCTCATCGGCGTGTGGTCCAGCAGGCCGACGTAGGGCGTCAGGTGGTCGTCGGCGATTTTCGCGTCGAGCTTCGCCCGAAACGCCGCCTCAGGTAGGTCGAGTTGCCAGTACGGCTTGACGTGGTCGGAGCCGAACCACGCGCGAAGGCGGTCGAAATCGAGGGCCGGGTCGACCTCGGCGAACGCCACGGTCCGGTCGATGCGCTCGTTTCGAACCTGATACGCGTACTCGCGGGCCGCGCCCGCTCGCGTCGTCGCGGTCGCGGTCGTAGTCGCCGGGTCGGCGTTCGAACCGGTCATGGCGTCGGCACCTCCAGTTCCGTGACCAGCGGGTTGTCGATATCGGCGTACACCGACTGGTTCGCCAGCGAGCCCTCCAGTTCGTCCATGTCGTGGAACCGCGTGAGCAGGTTCGCCTTGCAGGGAATCGTCTCTTTCGTGAGGAGGTCGTCGAGGAGCGACGACGACGGTCGGTCGTACCGGCGAAGCGATTCGAGTTCCTCGCGGAGGACGCCCAAGAGGCGTCGCTCGTCGACCAGCCCGGCCGTGCCGAAGGCGTTGACGAGGCCGAGGGCGTTGTTGATGATGACGTAGTACCGGATGCGTTCGTCGGCGACGGCGTCCGGACAGACGGTGTCGGCGCGCTCGCCGATGCCGGGCAGGAGCGCGTCCACCTCGTCGTACATCGACTCGGGGAGGTAGTAGCCCTGATTGTCGCGGTAGCGGAACGTCTCGGGATAGCCGCCGTCGAGCGTCAGGACGCTGTTCTGCTGGTGGGCTTCGACGCCCAGCCCGCGTTCGAGATAGAGCCACAGCACCGGCCGGACCGACAGTTCGAGGTACTGACGGAACCAGTCTTCCGCCACCGCGTCGGTCGGTCGCCCCTCGTGGTCGGCGATTCCCTCGACGAGCGTCGCCAGCCGCGACGACCCGTCGCCGAGGTGGTCCTGACAGAGACCGACCACGGGCGTCGCGTTCGTCGCCGCGTTGCCGCGGAAGGGGTTCTCGCGGAGGACGGTTTCGAAGCCGGATTCGCCGTCGTCGAGGTCGACCGTCAGGTACGCCGGGTCGCGGACGACGTCGAACGCCGGGAACCGCTCTTCGAGGTCGTCGCCGAGTTCGGTGTCCAGCAGTTCGGTGATGGCGACGCCGCGCTCCAGTTCGGGGAGTTTGTTCGTCCGCTCGGAGTTGGTGATTTTGACGTTCAGCGACCCCTTGACCATGAACGGCGCGTCCGGCGAGTACAGCGTCCGCACCGAGGAGGTCGGGTAGAACTCCCGGCCGACCTGGCCGACGTATTCGAGGCCGTCTCCGAGGTGCGTCTGCACTTCGGGTTGCGCGCGGAGGTAGTCCGCTTGCCACGGGTGGACGGGAAGCAACACCCTGTCCGCAATCGACGTGTTCAGAGACGAACGACTCGGGGACCGAGTCGTCCGCGCGGAGGGCCGACGCGACCCACTCGGCCGCCGAGTCGTCGCGGGCGGACTCCTGCACGACGAGTCCGGGGTCAGCGCTGAAGTACGAAAGCGAAAACGACCCGCGGAGTTCGGGCGCGTAGGTCCGCGACTCGTGGTCGGGGATGCCCTGCCTGCTTTTGGGCGTCGGGTGCAGCGGGTGGCCGAAGACGAGCGACTGCTCCGCGTCGCGGAAGGTGGTGTCGAAGCCGTACAGTCGCTCCTCGTCGCCGCGGCGGCCCTCGACGAACCGCTCGATGTTCTGACAGCTCTTGACGACTCGGAGGAGGAGTTCGTCGGCCGCGCCGGCGTCGTCGCGCCCGAGTCTGAGTTCGGACGTGACGAGGGCCACGAGCACCGTGTACTCGAGCGGGAGCGTCTCGCCGCCGGGGAAGTCGGTAGACGCCGGGCAGGTCGAACAGGTGTCGGTCCGTCGGCGACCGGTACGAAAGCGGGACGTAGAGGTCCACGCCCTGATGGAACAGCGGCGCGTGGACGACTTCGTCGGCGTCCGTCTCGACCGGTGCGTCCCCGGCGGGGACGACGGTGTAGTCGCCGGTCTCCCGGAGGTAGCAGTTCAGGAAGCTGTGTATCGTCGCTGACTCGGCTGTGTCGTTCGGATTCATGCGTGTCGGTCGTCGGTCGTCGTTTCGAGTTCGGTTCCGCGAGTCGAAATCTCGCGCAGGAGGTCTCGGAGGTCCTCGCGCGTCGTTCGGGGGTTCAGGAGCGTCAGCTTCAGGCACGTCTCGCCGTCGACGGTGGTCCGGGCCACCACGGCCTCGCCGTCGTCGAGGAGCGAGTCGCGGATGGCCTCGTTCAGGTCGTCGGCGCTCGGGCCGTCGGCCGTGTCATCCGCCGTGTCGTCGTCCCGGTCACGGTCGGGGACGTACCGGAAGACGACGACGTTCAGGTCGGAGTCGTGGACGAGTCGGAGGTCGGGGTCGGCCTCGACGAGCCTCGCGGCGTCGTCGGCGAGGTCGATGGTGTACTCGACCATCGACGCCAGTCCCTCGCGGCCGAGCGCCTGCATCGTGACGAAGGGTTTGAGCGCGTCGAACCGCCGGGTCGTCTGGACCGACTTCGAGACGAGGTTCGGCACGCCCGCGTCGTCGTCGCGCTCGGGGTTCAGGTAGGCCGCGTTGCGGTCGATGAGGTCGTACGCCGACTCGTCGCGGACGAGGACCGCGCCGCAGCTAATCGGCTGGTAGAACAGTTTGTGGAAGTCGACCGCGACGGAGTCCGCGGCCTCGATACCGGCGAGTTTGTCGGCGTGGTCGTCGCTCAGGGCGAGCGCGCCGCCCCACGCGGCATCGACGTGGTACCAGCAGTCGAGTTCGGCCGCGCGCTCGGCCAGCGGGCCTAACGGGTCGATACTGCCGAAGTCGGTCGTCCCGGCTGTCGCGACGATTGCGAACGGTCGTTTCCCGCGCTCGCGGAGGTCCGTCACCGCCTCGTCGAACGCTTCCATCGACAGGCGGCGGTCGTCGTCGGTCGGGACGGTGACGACGGCGTTCTCACCGAGGCCGAGGTGCGAGGCCGCCTGCGTGGCGGTGAAGTGGGCGTCGGCCGAACAGAGGATTCGCAGGTCCCGCGCCTCCGGCGGGAGGCCTGCCTGTTGTACATCGACGCCGTACTCCTCCAGGAGGACCCTGTTGCGCGCGAGGAGCAGGCCGACGAAGTTCGACTGCGTGCCGCCGCTGGTGAACACGCCGTCGCCGTCCTCGTAGCCGAACAGGTCGCACAACTCGTCGACGAACCGCCGTTCGAGCTGCGTCGCGGCGGGGCTCTGGTCCCACGAGTCCATCGACTGGTTCGTCGCCGTCAGGAGCACCTCGGCCGCGAGCGCGGGAATCGTCGGCGGACACTGGAGGTGCGCGACGCAGGTCGGGTCCGAGACGCCGACCGAGTTCCGCAGAATCGGTTCGGTGCGGTCGAGCGCCGCGGCCAGGCCGTCGCCCTCGTGGGGCAACATCTCGAACCGGGCGAGCGCGTCGTCGAGTTCCTCGGGTGTCGCCCCCGAGTACGGCGTCGCCTCGTCGGCGAACTCGTCGAGAACGAGATCGCACGCCCGCCGAATCGCGTCCCGGTAGCGCGCTCGGTCGTCGTCGTCGCCGCTCAGGAACCACTTCGCGGCGTCCGGTCGCGGGTCGCGGCGCTCGCCGACGCCGTCGACGCCGCCGACGCCGTTCATGCGGCGACCTCCCGGCGGCCGTCGGTGTTGACCTCCTCGATTGCGGCCTCCACGGCGTCGGCGAAGATGCTCCCGATGGCGTCCACGTCGCTCGGAGTGACGACGAGCGGCGGGAGGAACCGGACGACGCTCCCGTGGCGGCCGCCGAGTTCGACGATGAGCCCGCGGTCGAAACACGCCGCGCGGACGGCGTCGGCGAGGTCCGGATGCGCCGGGAAGCGCCCGCAGGCGTCGGGCTCGCCCGCGGGGTCGACGAGTTCGACGCCGAGCATCAGCCCGCGGCCGCGAACGTCGCCGACGGCGTCGTGAGCGCGTTTCGTCGCGTCGAGGTGGCCGCGGAGTCGGTCGCCCATGCGCGCGGCGTGGTCGTCGAGGTCGTGTTCGAGCACGTGTTCGATGGTGGCGATGCCGGCGGCCATCGCGAGTTGGTTCCCCCGGAAGGTCCCGGCGTGCGCGCCCGGCTCCCAGACGTCGAGCGACTCGTCGTAGACGACGACCGAAAGCGGGAGCGCCCCGCCGATGGCCTTCGAGAGCGTGACCGCGTCGGGGACGATGTCGGCGTGCTCGAAGGCGTACAGCTCGCCGGTCCGGCCGAGGCCGGTCTGAATCTCGTCTACGACCAGCGGGATGTCGCGCTCGCGGGTCATCCGTCGAATCTCGCGGGTCCAGTCGTCGGGCGCGGGAATCGCGCCGCCCTCGCCCTGCACGAGTTCGACCACCATCCCCGCGGGCTCGGTGATGCCGCTTTCGGGGTCGTCGAGTGTTCGCTCGACGTACCGGGCGGCGAGTTCGTGGCACTCCTCGCCGCCGACGCCGAACGGACACCGATACTCGTACGGATACGGCAGGTGGTGTACGTCGGGCATCAGTCCCGGCACGTCCTCCTTCGGGTCGGTGTCGCCCATCAGGCTCAGCGCGCCGTTGGTCATGCCGTGGTAGCCGCCCTGAAAGCCGAGGACGCTCCGGTTGCCCGTCGCGGTCTTGACGAGTTTGAGCGCGGCCTCGACGGCGTCGGTCCCGGCGGGGCTACAGAACTGCACCCGCGCGTTGTCGGCGAACTCGTCGGGGAGGCTGTCGAACAGCGTGTCGACGAACCGCTCCTTGACGGGTGTCGTGATGTCGAGGGTGTGAAGCGGGCGGTCCTCCGCGAGGACGCGCTCCATCGCCTCGACTACCTTCGGGTGGTTGTGTCCGAGTGCGAGCGTGCCGGCCCCCGCGAGGCAGTCGTAATACTCCTCGCCGTCCATGTCGGTGACGGTGACGCCCGAAGCCTCCCGTATCGCGTGCGGGAGGTGTCGGGGATAGGTCCGCGCGCTCGACTCGCGGGCGGCCTGCTGTTCGAGCAACGCCTCGTTGCCGGCCGTCGGGTCGGTCATCGCGCTGTCCTCCGCCGATTCGTCGTCGGTCTGTCGCTGTCGAGCATACAGTTTTAGGCTAGCCTAAAAATACAAAAAGTTTACTGCAGGCACAGATTGAGTGAATAATAGAACGACAGCGCAGCCGCTACTCGGTCGCCGCGGAGCGTCCGCGGCGACCGTCTTCCGCCGCTTTCGGCGGTTTTCTCTGCCTGAGCTCCCACCCACGCGCCGGTCGCAGCGAGCCGAGTCGAATCTCGGGCTCGAACCGGCCGCCCACGTCGCCGCCGCGCTACCTCACCACTCCCCGTCGAACGCCGTCACCAGCGGGTTGTCGACTTCGACGAAGAGCGGCGCGTCGTCGAGGGAGTCGTCCAGTTCGTCGATGTCGTGGAACCGCGTCAGGAGGTTCGACTGGCGCGTCAGCGTCGGCTCGGTGAGCAGTCGGTCGAGGAGCGACGACCCCGGCGCGTCGACCTCGCGGAGCGATTCGAGTTCCTCGCGGAGCACCGCGAGCAGTCGCCGCTCGTCGACCAGTCCGCTCCGGCCGAGCGCGCTGACGACGCCGAGCGCGTTGTTGAGAATCGTCCAGTATATCATGCGCTGGTCCGCGATGTCGTCGCCGCAGATGGTGTCCGTGCGCTCGCCCACGCCGGGGAGGAATTCGTCGAGCCGGTCGTACCGCGACTCGGGGAAGTAGTAGCCCTGGTTGTCGCGGTAGCGGAACGCGGCCGGATAGCCGTCCTCCAGCAGGACGACGCTGTTCTGCTGGTGGGCCTCGACGCCGAAGCCGTACCGGAGGTAGAGCCATAGCACCGGTCGAAGTCCAACCGAGAGGTACCGCCGAAACCACGACTCGGCGACCGCGCCCGGTGACTGACCCTCGCGCTCCGCGAGCGTCTCGACGATAGTCCCGAGTCGGGAGCGACCCTCGCCGATGGGGTTCTGACAGAGCGCGACCACGGGCGTCGCGTTCGTCGCCGCGTCGCCGCGGAAGGGGTTCTCGCGGAGGACGGTCTCGAAACCGGACTCGCCGTCGCCGAAGTCGACGGTGACGTAGGCCGGGTCGTCGATGAGGTCGAAATCGGGGAACTCGGCGTCGATAACGTCGCGGAAGCCGGCGTCGAGCAGTTCGCTGACGGCGACGCCGCGGACCAGTTCGTGGCGCTTGTTGACCCGCGCAGAGTTGGTGATTTTGACGTTCAGCGACCCCTTGACCATGAACGGCGCGTCGGGGGCGTACAGCGTCCGCACCGAGGAGGTCGGGTAGAACTCCCGGCCGACCTCGCCGAGCGATTCGATACCGTCGCCGAGGCGCGCTCGAACCGCTGGCTGTTCGAGGAGGTAGTCGGCCTGCCACGGGTGGACCGGGACGAGTCCGTCGTCGGAGTCGCCATCGAGGTGTTCGGCGACGAACGACTCGGGGACCGACTCGTCCGCCCGGAGCGCGTCGGCTATCCACGCCGGGGCGCTCCGGTCGAGCGTCGAATCGTGGTCGAGGAGGTCGGCCGCAACTCGGAAGTAGTGGAGTCGGAACGACCCGCGTAGCTCCGGGGCGAACCGCGGTTCGTCGTGCGGCGCGATGCCCTGCCTGCTCTTGGGCGTCGGGTGTCTGTGGTGGCCGAAGACGAGCGACTGCTCCGCGTCGCGGAACGTCGTCTCGAAGCCGTACAGTCGCTCCTCGTCGCCGCGGCGGCCCTCGACCGCGCGGGCGGTGTTTCGACAGCTTTCGACGACCCGGAGGAGCAGTTCGTCCACCGAACCCGGCGCGTCGCGGGCGAGCGACAGTTCTTCGAGGAGCAACCGCGCAAGCCGGAGGTAGTCGAGGTCGACGACTCGGCCGTCCGGGAGGACGGAGACGCCGGGCCCACCGAACAGGTGTCTATCCCCCGCGGAATAGTACGAAAGTGGCACGAATACCTCGATTCTCTGCTCCGAAAGTTGGAGTCGAAATCCTCGTTTACAGTCGGTTTCGAGCGGTGTTTCGGCCGTATCGACGACCTCGTGGCCACCGATTTCGTGGAGGTAGCAGTTGAGGAAACTGTGCAACGTCGCTGACGCGGCGCGGTCGTCCGGGGCCGCGTCGGCCGTCGGTGTCCGTCCGATATCTCGGCTTGTCGCCATATGTTTTAGGCCGACCTAAAAATATATAAGGATTCTGGCGGAACGCGCCGCTCGACGGTGGCGCGAAACGGGAAAAGCGGGGCCGCGAAGCGG
The DNA here is from genome assembly GCF_000730175.1 of Haloferax sp. ATB1. Taxonomy (NCBI): domain Archaea; kingdom Methanobacteriati; phylum Methanobacteriota; class Halobacteria; order Halobacteriales; family Haloferacaceae; genus Haloferax; species Haloferax sp. ATB1. Next base: position 17,676 of record NZ_JPES01000062.1, read on the forward strand.
GACCGAACTACAGGTTGCCGTTGACGATGTCGCTGACGCGCTGGGCGTCGAACAGGCGCTCGTCGGCGTCGTACAGGGTCTGTGCGAGGCGGTCCGTCACGACGAGGTTCGTGATGGGGCCCTGGTAGAGCGCGCCGGCGCGGTAGACATCGCCGTTCTGGACGGCGGTGAGTTCGCTCGCCACTTCGTGGTTCTCCATGAACGAGATGACCGTGTTCTGGAACTCCTCGCGGTTTTTGGCTTCCTGTCCGCGCAGGAGGAGCACTTCGGGGTCGACCTCGAGGAGCGTCTCGAAGTCGACCGCGCCGCGGTTGCTGTAGAAGTCCTTCACGTCGGTCGTCGCGAGCGCGTCGTTGACCTTCAGGTCGTTGAGGTGCTTGAAGCTCGTCCCCTCGTCGATGATGTAGGGGTAGAACTCCTCGGGCTCGTCGCCGCCGCCCCAGACGACGGCGGCCGAGGGCCGTTCGCCCTGTGCGGGGACGACCGGCGCGAGGTTCGCCTGGAACTCCTCGTGGACCTGTTCGAACGCCTCGAAGCGGTCCTCGCGCTGGAACACCTGTGCGAGCTTTTCGAACGCCTCGTAGAGGGTGTAGTAGCGGTAGTCCTCGTGCCACGCGTAGCCGCGCGAGAAGCTGCTGTTACCGAAGAACGGACCGACCTGCGTGCTGATCTCCTCGATATCGCCCTCGCTCCACTGGCCGCGGTTCAGGAGGAAGTTCGGGTCGGCGACGTGCACGTCCACGTCCATGTCGTAGAACTGCTCTTTGCCGACGCCGCTGTCGCCCCACAGCTGACGGATGGACGACTTGTCGACGCTCACGTCGGGAATCTCGTCGTAGTACTGCGTGTGGTACCGGCCGGGGAGCCAGACGCCCATCGGCGCGTCGAGGCCGAGCGCGATGCCCATGTCGGCCCAACTGCCGTTGTTCGCGACCCACGTCTCCGGGACCGAGTCGAACGTGACCTCGCCGACCGGCTCTATCGACACCGAGTAGGACTCCGACGCCTCGGTCGTCGTCTCGGTTTCCGTCTCTGCCGCCGTCTCGGTCGCCGTCGCCGTGGTCGTCTCGGCTTCGGACTCTGTCGTCGTCTCCGACCCGCCGCCGCCGGTACAACCCGCGAGCAGCCCGCCCGCGACGACCGCGCCGCCGTACTGCAGGTACTCACGCCGCGTCGATTCTCGACCGCTGTGTCCGTCGTTTGCCATGTGTTTTAGGCTTCCCTAAATGGTTAAAACGTCTTCGAAATTTAGGCGAGCCTAACTACTGCTGTGCGAGGCGGCTCAGTCGGTCATCTCGACGGGCGCTCTGACGGCGAGGACCGAGAGGTCCGAGTACGGCGTCGAGTTGGGGCCGCTCCCGCCGGCCGAGTCGCGGAGGTCGCCGAGCGTCGTTCGGGTGATTCGCTCGTCGTCGTGGGTCAGGCGTTCGAGCACGAGCGCGTCCAGCGACTCGTCCGCACCCGAATCGAGGAGGAACGCGGCGATGTCGCCCGGCATCCAGTCGAACGGTCGCGGCAGGACGAGCAGGTGGCGCTCGCCGACCGCCTCGGCCAGTCGGTCGAGGTCGGCGTCGAGCGACCCGCTTTTGTGGAGCGTGACGAACCGCGTGTCCTCCATCGGCGTCCGGGCGCGACTCGCGGCTATCTGGAGCGACGAGATGCCCGGAATCACTCGCACCGGTCGCTCGACGGCCCGCTGGACCTTCCCGAGGAACTGGTAGCCCGAGTGGTTCGGGTCGCCCATGAGGACCGCCGTCCCACGGTCGCCGGCCGCGACGCGCCGCCCGAACTCCGACAGCGCCTCCGCCTCGTCGGCGTAGCCGCAGGTGAGCAGGTCGGCGTCGGTCTCGCCGGCGACGAACTCGACGACCGTCTCGAAGCCGACGACCACGTCGGCCTCCCGAATCGCCCGCTTCCCGCGAGGTGTCAGGTACTCCGGGTTGCCGGGGCCGACGCCGACCGCGTAGACCGGCGCATCGGTGTCTTCATCCACGCCCGACTCGGGAGCGGCCGCGGCGAACGTCGCCGGGTCAGGCCCCGAATCGAGGTCGTACGGGTCGTTCTCACTCATGGTTCCCGAGGTCAACGTCGCCGTTGCGCACGTCGCTGGCGACGTGAATCAACTCGTTCGTGAGCGCGGCCGCGAGACCGCTCCCGCCGCGTTTCCCGACGTTCGTCACCGCCGGAACGTCGTACTCGTCGGCGATGTCGCGGACGCGCTTCCGGCTCTCTTCGGCCTTCACGAACCCGACGGGCGTCGCCACGACGGCCGCCGGACGAGTCCCGTTTTCGATGCAGTCGCAGAGCGCCAACGCGGCGGTCGGCGCGTTGCCGACGACCGCGATTGCGCCGTCGTAGACGCCTTCCTTGTCGAGTTCGAGCACCGCGGCCGCGGTCCGGGTCATGCCCGTCTCGGCGGCGAGGTCCGCCCCGTTGCCGATTGCCTTCCGCACCGGGCAGTCGTGGCCGCGGCCGGTGATGCCGGCTTTCGCCATCGTGATGTCGGTCACGATGGGTCGCTCGTCGAGGACGGCCCTCGCGCCCGCGACGACCGGGTCGTTCTGGCACCGGATGAGGTGCTGGAACTCGATGTCGCCGGTCGAGTGGACCGCTTTCTGCCGCAGTCGGTCGGTCAGCGTCTCGTCGGGGACGAACGTCCGGACGATGTCCATGCTCGTCTCCGCGATGTCCATCGCTTCCTGCGTCGTCGCGCCGAGGTCGGCGTAGGCGTCTCGTTCAGTCATCGGATTGGGTCTGCGTCATGGCGTTCGTCGTGTTCGCTTCGAGGTCGCCTTCGACGGTGAGGTTGATGTCCTGCAACCGCTCTCGCACGTCGTCGTCGGCGTCCCACAGGTCGCGGTCGATGGCTTCGAGGAACGTCGCGGTGATGCTTTCGAGCGCCCACGGGTTCACGTCGCGCAGCCACTCCTGTCGGTCCTCGTCGAAGGCGTAGGCGTCGGCGAGACTCTCCCAGAGCGTGTCGCTGACGACGCCCGTCGTCGCGTCCCAGCCGAGCGCGACGTCGACCGTGGTCGAGAGGTCGCCCGCGCCCTTGTAGCCGTGTTCCTCCATGCTGTCGAGCCAGTCGGGGTTGAGGACGCGCGCCCGCATCGCCTTGCGGACTTTCTCCTCGTTCGTGTAGACGCTGACGTTGTCGGGGTCGCTGGAGTCGCCGACGTACGACGCCGGGTCGCTTCCGGAAATCTCGCCGACGGCGGAGACGAACCCGCCGTGGAACGCGTACCAGTCGGAGGAGTCGAACTCGTCCTGCTCGGCGGTGTCCTCGATTTTCACCGTGGCTTCGACGCCGCTCAGACGGCGCTCGAAGGCGTCGTGGGCCTCGGTCACCGTGCCGCGACTCCCGAGGGCGTAGCCGCCCCACTGGACGAACACGTCCGCGAGGTCGCTCCGGTCGTCCCACTCGCCCTCGTCGACGGCCTTGTTCGTCCCCGCGCCGTAGCCGCCGGGCGTCGTGGTAAAGACGCGGTGTTTGGCCAGTTTCTCGGCCTCGTCGGGGTCCACGCCGTCGGCCTCGAACTCCGCGGCGTCCTCCTCGACGTGCTTTTTCACGTAGTTCATCTCGTGAGATTCGTCGAGTTCGATCACCGCGTCGACGGCGTCGTTGACGACGCTCGCGGCCTGCGGGAACGCGTCGCGGAACAGCCCCGAGACGCGGGTCGTCACGTCGATTCGCGGGCGGTCGAGTTCGTCCAGCGGAATCGGCTCCACGTCGTCGACGCGGCCCGCGTCGGTCCACACCGGCTCGACGCCCATGAACGCGAGCACCTGCGCGATGGTCTCGCCGCGGGTCCGGACCGTCGGCGTCCCCCACGCGACGACCCCGAACTCCTCGGGGTACTCGCCGTGGTCGTCGTAGTGGCGGTCAAGGACGCCTTCAGCGACACGCTCGCCGACGCTCCACGCCGGCTTGGCCGGGACTTTCCGCGGGTCGAGCGTGTAGAAGTTCCGTCCGGTCGGAAGCAGGTCCACCCCGCCGCGGGTCGGTGCGCCGGAGCCACCGGGGCGGACGTACTCGCCGT
>NZ_JPES01000063.1:0-30181 GCF_000730175.1 Haloferax sp. ATB1
GTCCCCGCGCGTCCCGGCGCCGCCCGTCGACGGCGTGTCATCGCTTGCGCTCGCGGGAGCGCTCCCGCTCGACGCGGGCTTGAACTGAAACTTGTTGCCGCCGCAGCTCGGGCACCCCGAAAGCATCTCCTTCGAGCCATCGGGGAACACCTTACCGCACGTGGTGCATTGATGTGGCATTGGTGGATGGTAGCGCCGGATGACGCGTGAGGGCGTTCGTTGGACCCCCTATTTTCGCGAGACGAGCGCGCTGATGAGGTTCTCGTCCTTGTGGAGCGTCTGAATCTGGTTCGCGGGTCCGATGACGGTGAGCTTCTGGGTCGACTGTCGGCCCATGAGCCGGTCGAGGAAGCTCTGGTCTGCGGTCTGCGAGCGCGGATACGTTTCGATTTCGATACCGTTGAACTCGTCGGGGCTTATCTCGGCCATCGTGACCTCGATGAGCTTCGACTCCTCGTCGGGCGAGAGACCCTCTTCGAGGATGACGATGTTGCCGTCGCGGACGCCGTCGAGGATGAGCCGAATCTTCTCCATGCTCGTGAGGTTTGCCATCCGATTCCCGCTGAAGAGGTCTATCTGGACCCCGTCGGTACCGTCGTCGGAGGCGGTTGCTTCAGGCATGGTGAATCACGCGAAGTACTCCGCGATTTTGGCGTACACTTCGTCCATGTTCTCACCTTCGAGCGCCGACAACTCGACTGTTTCGTGCTGTGGGTACGCGTTCGCGATGCGCTCGACGTTCGACTCTTCGAGGTCGATCTTGTTCGCGAAGATGAGCACGGGCAGGTCCTGGCTCTCGATGATGCCGATGAGCATCGTGTTGACCTGCGATATCGGGTCTTTCGTGCTGTCGAGCACGTAGATGACGCCGTCGACGTCCTCGCGGAGCCAGTGCATGGCCTCGGCGACTCCCTCGGTCGCCTCGCGGGACCGGCGGACGGCGTCGTCCTTCTCCATGTCGTGTTCGAGGAACTCCTTGTAATCGACTTTCGTCGTGACACCCGGCGTGTCGACGATGTCGATGGTGACTTTCTTGCCGTTCCGCTCGATCTCGACGTTCTCCTTCCGCCTGGCGCGGCGAGTCTCGTGAGGGATGTGGCTCTCGGGACCGATGGCGTCACCGGTCCAGTCACGGGCGATGCGATTTGCGAGAGTCGTCTTCCCGGCGTTGGGCGGGCCATATATACCGATCCGCTTCGGCTCGCTCTCCGAAAAGAGCCGGTCGACGACTCGTGAGATGCTGTCTCTTAAATCTGTGAGCAGTCCCATCCTGGGCCTCCCGCACCTCCCGAACGCGTCGTGGAGGGCGTATGGAGGTATCACCCAACCGGACTCACTTAAGCACTACGTCAGACACCAGTCACGTGGGAGACAGGACGACAGAAAGGAACGTCGTGGACAGCGGTCGCGACGGACCGACGCGAGCGGTCCAGAGACGAACGTCGAATGAGTGTTCAGCCGCAGCGTGCCGAGCGGTCGAACGCGGCCGACTGACCGCCGACAGAGTTCGCACGCCGGGACACACGCTCTCTTCATTGCTACTTCGGGCGTGCACGTGTGCGAGCTGAAGATCCGTCTCGGGAAGTCCTCCTATCTCGCGAAATTCGTGCCTCGTAATCCCGTCCGTTTCGTCTGCGGGCCGGTCGACACGAATAGTATCCACGCCGGTTGGTGGTCGGACTCGCGTCGAGGTTGAGGCGGATTCCCGCTTCGACGGAAGTGAACATCTCGTCTCGGGACACCCCCACCCCTTCGTTTCGGGTGGAACCTCCCGAAGGGGTGGGTGGGGGGAGACCGCTAGACGGCGGTCGGACGTTAATTCTATTCTAGGGAAGTACAATAATATCTCTTTTTGCCCCAGTACGGTTATGGTATGCGAATATGAGTTATAAAGCTATCCCTATCTAAAAGCCACCGAGACCCCCTCCCCACCTTCTCACGGCTCCACCCGAAACGAAGGGGTGTGGGGCATTCGAGCCCCAGGGGTTTCCCGTCGAACTGGAGATCGACCACTTAATTGCATAGGAAACGGAGGGGTTAGACCGGCCGCAAAATCACTCACACCCCAGATTTCACCGAAAGCGTGTTTCGGCTGTCTCCACACGAAACGAGGGGGTCACCAGCACCAATTTTTCTCGTCGGACACCTACTTAACTCCGACTTCCACTCCACCGACGCGAACCAGTGGGGTTTCGTGCCGACTGGAGACATGGTGTAGAGCCGACCGTGTCCGGTGTGCGACTGTCGTTCGTCCAAACCTGCCGCCGTCGTTCGGTGTCGCGACACGGCCCGCGGTTCGACTCGACAGAGCGCGATTGTTCGAACCGACGCGTTTCAACTCGACTGACTGGACCGTGGCTAGTCCTCGCCGTCCAGCCGTCCGACCGAACCCGTCGACTCTCGTCTGACTTGGCGTATCTCTCTTCGGCTCACCATATGACCCAACGCACATCGTCCGACCGACTCTGTCCGTTGACTGCTCACCGACTCTATCCGCTGACTGCTCGCTGACTCTGTCCGATTTGCGTTCTCCAATCGACTCGAACTACTCCCCTTCATCCGAACTTCCTCTCACCTGTCTCTGACTTCCGCCTCTGGTTTCGACTCCGAGACGTTCAACTCTCGGTGTCGATACGACCGCCGATGCCATCGATGACGACCCATCGATGACGACCTCATCGACCGACCACTCCGGTCCCGCTTTCGAACTGGAGTCACGGAATCTTCGCTTCCGACCGAGTCGGAGTCGTTCGTGTTGAAACGGTCCCGTCCGGCCGAGTTCGGGTCGAACGACGGTAGACAAGTCGGAGAAGTAAGATTTTTGTACCGACTGTTCGTTTGGTTCCTTTGCATCATCTGGAATCGCCTTCTTCGGCGTGATGCGTAGATGCCGGCTATCACCGGCCTCACGCACCTTATGCGTCGCTGCGGGCGACTATTCCACTTGAAACAAAGGGGTATTCACGATGGACGAGGAAGAGAATCCGCGAGGCGGCACACGAGGGGAAGTCGGGAACAGCACGTCGGACGACAGCGCCATCGACGGTGACTCCGGCGATGCGTCCAGTACCGACGCGTCCGCTGACGATGCGTCCGCCGGAGCGACGACAGCCGCCGAGGAAGACGTCTCCCCCGAAGACATCGACATTCAGGCGAGCATCGGCCCCGACACCGACGCCCCCGACGCGTCCGACGAAGACCTCGACCAGCACAAAGACCCCGATGTCGGTCTCGACAAGGTCGTTCTCAACGACGACGAGGAGTCCAAGGGCCTGTTCGACGACCTCCTCGCCGGCGAGCCGATTTTCGAGAACAAGGAAGTCCTTCGCCCGTCGTACACGCCACACGAACTCCCCCACCGGACCGACCAGATAAACCAGATGGCGACGATTCTCGTCTCCGCCCTGCGCGGGGAGACGCCGTCGAACATCCTCATCTACGGGAAGACCGGGACCGGCAAGACCGCGAGCGCGAAGTTCGTCAGTCAGGAACTCGAATCCACCTCCCAGAAGTACGACGTTCCCTGCGAGGTCGAGTACATCAACTGCGAGGTGACCGACACGCAGTACCGCGTGCTCGCGCAGTTGGCGAACAAGTTCATTGAGAAGAACGTCGAGCGCATCGAGGCCGAACAGGAACGCCTCGACGAGATGCGAACGCGGGCGACGGAAGACCCCAACGCCCTCGAAGACACGCCGTACGACTCCATCGCCGAGTTAGACGAGCGCGCGGCGGAACTCGACGACGACGCCGACGAGATGGAGACGGTGCCGATGACCGGGTGGCCGACCGACCGCGTCTACACGACGTTCTTCGACGCCGTCGACTACAAAGAGCGTGTGGTCGTCATCATGCTCGACGAAATCGACAAACTGGTCGAGAAGTCGGGCGACGACACGCTCTACAACCTCTCGCGGATGAACTCCGAACTCGACAACTCCCGCATCTCCATCATGGGAATCTCGAACGACCTGAAGTTCACCGACTTCCTCGACCCACGGGTCAAGTCGAGCCTCGGCGAGGAGGAAATCGTCTTCCCGCCGTACGACGCGAACCAACTCCGTGACATCCTCCAGCACCGCGCCGACGTGGCGTTCAAGCCCGGCGCGCTCACCGACGACGTGATTCCGCTGTGCGCCGCGTTCGCCGCGCAGGAACACGGCGACGCCCGGCGCGCACTTGACCTGCTCCGCACCGCCGGCGAGCTCGCGGAGCGCGGGCAGGCCGACACCGTCGAGGAGGCCCACGTCCGGCAGGCGCAGGACAAAATCGAACTCGACCGCGTGGTCGAAGTCGTCCGTACCCTCCCCACGCAGTCGAAAATCGTCCTCTTCGCCATCATCCTCCTGGAGAAAAACGGCGTCCGCAACATCAACACCGGCGAGGTGTTCAACATCTACAAGCGCCTCTGCGAGGAGATCGACGCCGACGTACTGACTCAGCGCCGCGTCACCGACCTCATCTCGGAACTCGACATGCTCGGCATCGTCAACGCCGTCGTCGTCTCGAAAGGGCGCTACGGCCGGACCAAGGAAATCAGCCTCTCTGTCCCATCGACGAGACCGAAGCCGTCCTGCTGACGGACTCCCGACTCGGCGATATCGAGAGCGCACAGCCGTTCGTGCAGGCGCGGTTCGACAACTGAAGGACAAACAACTGAAGAACAACTGAAGAACGAAGTCCGACTCTGTTACTGCACTCGCGTCACGCCGCGAGCGCGCCGACTCGCATCGGTGTCTCCGATGGTTCCGATAGCGCCGATGGCTCGACCTGAAGCGGTGCCGTCGGTGCGTCGGCGGCCGTCGCCTCAATCGTCGTCACGCCGTCGGTCGCCACGTCGTTAGTCGCCGCGTCGTCAGCCATCACGTCAACAGACTCGCCGGACGTCAACAGACTCGACAGGCTCGACGGACTCGAAAGAGACGGGCGCGACCGGCGTCGTCGTCGCCATCGAGTTGGCGAGCGTCAGCCGAACCCATCCGAGAAGCGGGATGCGGATTCGCGCGACGCCCTGGACCCACTCGGGGCGGACCGGGTCGGCGATGCCGCTCACCTGGTCGTACCGCGGGTTGTTGTCGCCTTTCGTGATGAAGCCGGCGTACTCGGCGGGGCAGTTGGCGAGTTCTCGACAGTTGTCGGCCGACATATATTCGGGGTTCGCCCGGTCGTACCAGTTCTCTCCTTCGTCGACCCAGAACATCGCCCGGTGGATAATCGGGGGCCCTGCCGACCCGGGGTCGTCGTAGACGATGACGCTGCCGGGGCCGCCGAACTTCCGGTAGTCGACCTCCGCGCCCGTCTCGGCCGTGACGACGGCGGTTCCCTCGACGGACGCGTCCGGGGCGAATCGTTCCGGTCCCGTGATGAACACGAGGTCGCCTTTGTGCATGTGCGGTTCCATGCTCCCGCTTTCGACGGCGACCATCGGTGGCCACACGCCGCTCACCGCGAACAGGAGCAACCCGACGGCCAACACGGCGAGCGCGCTCGTCAGGACTTCGCGGACGAACAGAAGCGGCCCCTCCTCTGCCGTCCGGAGCCGAGTTAGTACGCCTTCGTCGGAGGCGGGACCGCGCCGCGGGTCGGGGGAGGGCGGGCGACCGTCGTCGTCACTCATCACTCCCAGTTTACCCGGACTGGGTTTCAACGTTCTGGGTTTCGGCATCCTTTTTGCCGCGTGTCGCACACTCCGGGTGTGCCACTGGAGACGCCGGCGCGCATCGTCCGGGCGCTCGTCGGTCGCGGCTACAACGCCGAACGCGAGGCCGTGACCCTCATCGCCGGCTCCGACGACCCCGGCCGGACCCTCGCCCGCGTCGTCGAAGCCGTTCCGGACGACGCGCTTCGCATCACCGCCGACCACGTCCGCGAGGTGCTCGCCTCCGCCCCCGCCGCGGACCCGCCGGGAACCGAATCGACGGGGTCGGCCGCCCCGGACGCCGCCGTATCCGATACCGCCGCCGACCCCGACCCCCCTGTTTCCGCTGCAACACCGCACGACAACGCGGACCACACCACTCAATCAGCTCCAGCTGAAGCGAAGGGCGGACCGGCCGGGCGGAACGTCGACCCATCGCTTCGGTCCCTCGAAATCGCCAACGACATGACCGGTCAGTCGACGGGGACCGGCGAGTACGGCGACTTCGTGAAGGTGTTCCGCGACCGCTACGAGAAGCTCTCGAAGATGCTCCGCGGGCGCGTCAACCACCGCCCCGCGAAGGCCATCTCGAACATGTCCGGCGGCGAGGACGCGGAACTCATCGGCCTCGTCGACGACGTCCGGTCCACCAAGAGCGGCCACTGGATTATCGACCTCGAAGACACGACGGGGACGTTCCCCTGTCTCGTGATGAAGGACAAGGACATCGCGAGCCACGTCGACGAACTCCTCATGGACGAGTGCATCGCGGTGCAGGGGACGCTGTCGGGCGACGCGGGCATCCTCTTCGTCGACTCGCTGCACTTCCCCGACGTGCCGCGGAGCCACCGCCAAAACACCGCCGACAGGGACGTGCAGGCGGCGCTCATCTCGGACGTACACGTCGGCAGCCAGGAGTTCATGGCCGACGCGTGGAACCGCTTCGCCGACTGGCTCCACACCGAGGAAGCCGAGCGCATCGAGTACCTCCTCATCGCCGGCGACATGGTCGAGGGCGTCGGCGTCTACCCGAATCAGGACGAGGAACTCGACGTCATCGACATCTACGAGCAGTACGAGGCGTTCTCCGAGCACCTCAAATCGGTGCCCGGCGACCTCGACATCGTGATGATTCCGGGCAACCACGACGCGGTCCGACTCGCGGAGCCCCAACCCGGTTTCGACGACGAACTCCGCGATATCATGTCGGCCCACGACGCCCGCATCACGAGCAACCCCTCGATGGTCACCCTCGAAGGCGTCAACGTGCTCATGTACCACGGCGTCTCGCTCGACGAGGTCATCGCCGAACTGCCGGCGGACAAGGCGAGCTACGACGAGCCGCACAAGGCGATGTACCAGCTCCTGAAGAAGCGCCACGTCGCGCCGCAGTTCGGGGGTCACACCCGCCTCGCGCCCGAGGAACTCGACTACCTCGTCATGGAGGACGTGCCCGACATCTTCCACACCGGCCACGTCCACAAGCTCGGCTGGGGGAAGTACCACAACGTCCTCGCGGTCAACTCCGGCTGCTGGCAGGCCCAGACCGACTTCCAGAAATCCGTCAACATCGACCCCGACGCCGGCTACGCGCCCATCGTCGACCTCGACACGCTGAACATGACGGTTCGGAAGTTCTCCTGAGCCGGCCGTTCACTACTGACGTCCGTTCGACTCAGCGACCGTTCTCCCGCCCAGGATGCTACCTGATAGCACGCCGGATGTGCGGCGGTCGGGACCATTCCGCCGTCGCTTTTTATCCGCGACGCGCGCAGAACCGGTGATGACTGACGACGCGCTGTTCGACGCGACGAGCCTGAACGACCTGTCGCTCGCTAACCGGACCGGGTTGGCACCGATGACGCGTATCAGCGCCACCGACGAGGGGTTGGCGACGAACGAGATGGCCCACTACTACCGGAAGTTCGCCGACGGCGGCTTCGGCTTTCTCGTCACCGAGGGCGTCTACACGGACGACGCGTACAGTCAGGGCTACCTGAACCAGCCGGGGCTCGTCACCGACGACCACGTCGAGGCGTGGACGAACGTCACGGACGCCGTCCACGAGGTCGACACGCCGATTTTCGCGCAGTTCGATGCCACGCCGGGGCGCAGTCGCAGGGGAACCCCCCATCTCGACGGCGACCGGACGCTCGCGCCTTCCGCGGTCCAGCCCGACGGCCAGAAGGCCGAAGCCTACGGCGGCAGCGGCGAGTTCGCCGTCCCGAAGGCGGCTGACGAGGCGGACCTCGAAACCGCCCGCGAGGGCTTCGTACGGGCGGCGAGGAACGCGGTCGAAGCCGGCTTCGACGGCGTGGAACTCCACGGCGCGAACGGCTACCTCCTCAACGAGTTCCTCGCGGCGGACGCGAACCGGCGCGACGACGAGTACGGCGGCGGTCCCGAGTCCCGAGTCAAATTCCCCGCGGAGGTCCTTTCGGCAGTCGCCGACGCGGTCCCCGAGGAGTTCGTCGTCGGTATCCGCGTCTCGCAGGAGAAAGTGACCGACGGCGACTACGAGTGGCCAGAAGGCGAGGACGCGGCCGCGGTCTTCTTCGAGGAGCTGTCGGCGGCCGGAGCCGACTACGTCCACACGACCGAGACCGACGCGACGAGTCCGACCTTCGGCGCGGACGGCCCCTCGCTGGCCGAAGCCGCCGCCGAGTACGTCGCGGACGACACGGTCGTCATCGCCAACGGTGGTCTCGGCGACCCCGACGCGGCGCGTACCGCCGTCGACACCGGCGCGGACCTGTTCACGTTGGGGACGAGCGCGCTCGCCAACCCGGACTGGCCGGCGCGCGTGGCCGCCGGCGACGACCTCGACGCGTTCGAGCCGACGAAGTTCCTCGCGCCGACCGCCGGGCTCTCGGACCACGAGGTGCCGTCGGAGCCGCCGCTCGCGGACGACTGACGCGCGCTCGACGCCGGACTCTCTGACGCTGAACCGACCACCGAACCCCTTCGCTTCCACTCGAACTCTCGTTTCGCGGCTCCTCGACGGTCGCCGTATTCGGACGCGCTAACTCGATTCGACTACCCGAGCGTCACGTCGAGGTAGAGCATCACGACGACGCCGACCATCGTCCCGAACGTCGCCACGCGCTCGTGGCCGTTCGAGTGCGTCTCGGGGACGATTTCGTCGGAGATGACGAACAGCATCGCGCCGGCGGCGAACCCCATCGCGTAGGGGAGCAGCGCCGAGGCGTACTGGATGGCCCACGCGCCGAAGACGGCGAGCGGAATCTCCACGAGACCGGCGCGGATGCCCGCGAACGTCGCGTAGGTCGTGTTCCGAAGCCCGGCGTTGACGGCGGCGATGGAGACGGCGAGTCCCTCGGGGATGTTCTGGATTCCGATGGCGAGCATCAGCGGGATGGCGGTTCCGAGGTCGCCGGAGCCGAAGCCGACGCCGACGGCGAGGCCCTCGGGCATGTTGTGGATGGTGATGGCGACGATAAACAGGATGACCGAGGCCATCTTCTTCTCCGTTTCCGGGGCGTCCGTCCGGGTCTTCCCGGTCACGAGGATGTGGACGTGCGGAATCCACAGGTCCGCCTGGTCGAGGACGACGACGCCGATGACGAAGCCGACGAGGACGGGAATCGGACTTCCGCCCGCCGCCTCGATGCCGGGGAGGATGAGGCTCGTGAAGCTCGCGGCGAGCATGACGCCGGCGGCGAAGCCGAGGAGCGTGTCGAGCGAGCGCTTCGAGGGGTCGCGCCAGACGAGAATGAGAAGCGCGCCCAGCATGTTCATGCCGGCGATGACGATGCCGCCGAGGAGACCCTGCATCACCGGGTCCGAGCCGGCGAGCGAGACAAACAGCTCTTCGACCGCCGTCACGGTCGTCTCACGCTCGGCGGTCGGTTTCCGCGTCGTTCGGTCATGGGCCACCTGACGGGCGGGAGGTATGTATTCCCTCCGTCGGTTCTCGTCGCCCTCGCCACCCGCGTCGGTCGGGACGGCGGGAGCGAGTCGAGTGGTCGCGGCCCGCGGGGGACCGGGCTACCCCGTCTCGTCGAGGACGTACCGGACCGTCGGCGACCCTTCGAACCGCGGACCGTGGCCGACCCGGTCGAAGCCGGCGTGCTCGACCGCGTCGCAAAGCGGCGTCTCGGATTCGAGGACGAGCACCTCGACCGGCAGGGATTCGGCGCTGGCGAAGCGGAGCGGTTCCTCCAGTAGTCGCCGCACCGCCGTCTCGGTCCCGCCGAGTCGGGTGACGTGGAGGACGCCGTCGCGGACGTCGAAGCCGACGAACCCGAGCACCGGTTCGTCGTCCGCCGGCGCGTCGGCGTGGGGGTCCGAGCCGGTGTCGGCGGTGGCGAGGCGAACCGTCCGGTCGCGTATCAGCCGCCGCATCGCCCGTACCGGCGCGTCGGCGACGGCGGCCAGCGCCTCGGCGTCGGCGTCCACGGCGTCTCTGACATCCATGCCCGAACGTTCCGCGGCTTCGGTGATAAATCTCCGCCCGCGAGGCGTCGGTACGGGCCGTCTCAGCGCCGGATTCGCGGGTGACGGCAACGGTTGAACCGGAGGACATAGTTATACGTCCCCCCGCGTTAGCCCCTCGCATGTTTACCAACGAAGCCCCGAAGCGACGCGACGCACCGGAGGGACGATGCGCGTAGTCGCGAAGTTCGGTGGCACCTCGCTCGGTAGCGGCGACCGAATCAACCGCGCCGCGGACTCCATCGCCGCGGCCGTCGAACACGGCCACGAAATCGCCGTCGTCGCCTCCGCGATGGGCTCGACGACCGACGACCTCCTCGACGAGATCAAGTTCGAGGCCGACGACCGCGACCGCGCCGAAATCGTCTCGATGGGCGAGCGGACCAGCGTGCGCATGCTCAAGGCGGCGCTGGCCGCCCGCGGCGTCAACGCCCTGTTCGTCGAACCCGGCACCGACGAGTGGCCGGTCATCACGAACGACCTCGGCGAGGTCGACGTCGAGGCCACGAGAGAGCGGGCCGCGAAGCTCGCGGCCGAACTCGACGGCGTCGTCCCGGTCATCACCGGTTTCCTCGCGCAGAACCACGACGGCGAAATCACGACGCTCGGCCGCGGCGGCTCCGACACCTCCGCCGTGATGCTCGGCAACTACATGGACGCCGACGAGGTCGTCATCGTGACCGACGTGGAGGGCGTCATGACCGGCGACCCGCGCGTCGTCGAAGGCGCGCGCAACGTCGGCCGCATCACCGTCGACGAGCTTCGGAACCTCTCGTTCCGCGGGGCCGAGGTCGTCGCGCCGTCGGCGCTGTCGTACAAGGACGCGGCGCTCGACGTTCGGGTCGTCCACTACCAGCACGGCGACCTGCTCACCGGCGGGACGCTCATCGAAGGCGAGTTCCACAACCTCATCGACATGCAGGAAGAGCCCCTCGCGTGTCTCACCGTCGCCGGGCGGGCGATTCGCAACCGACCGGGCATCCTCGCGGACCTCTCGACCGCCCTCCGAGAGGAGGACATCAACGTCGACTCGGTCGCCTCCGGGATGGACTCCATCACGTTCTACGTCCTCGAAGACGACTCCGACCGGGCCGAGGCCGTCCTCCACGACCGCGTCGTCGCCGACGACGCGCTGTCTTCTGTCACCGTCGAAGACGACATCGCCGTCGTCCGCGTCACCGGCGGCGAACTCCCGAACCGCCCCGGCGTCATCCTCGACATCGTCCAGCCGCTTTCCGACGCCGGCATCAACATCCACGACGCCATCACCTCCGCGACCTCCGTCGCCATCTTCGTGGCGTGGGACGACCGCGAGGAGACGCTCGGAATCATCCAAGACAAGTTCTGAGCCGGCCCCACCCCGCAACTCGGTTCGAATCTATTTTCGCGCGCTCGCGTCCCCGCCAGCGACGCCCAACGTCCGGGAGTACGCGACGGCCGCCGAGGTCGGTTCGTGGCGGTTCGTGGCGACAGCCGACCAGCCGACGACACCGATGTACATTCCCGTTCACGAGCGTCGAAAACCGGGCGTCGTCCATCGATTTTCTGCCTGCCGAATACTTCACATTCGCGGGCCTATTGCGGGCATGAAATCGTACAAGGCCAAGATGGTCGAACCCATCGAACTCCCCTCGCGCGAGGAGCGCGAGGCCGCCCTCGAACGGGCCGGCTACAACGCGTTCAACCTCGACGCCCGCGACGTGTACATCGACCTCCTGACCGACTCGGGGACGGGAACCATGTCCGCAGAGCAGTGGGCGGCGATGATTCGCGGCGACGAGGCCTACGCCGGAAGCGAGTCGTTCGCCCGCCTCGCCGACTCGGTCCGCGACGTGATGGGCTTCGAGCACGTCGTGCCGACCCATCAGGGCCGCGGCGCGGAGAACGTCCTCTACGGCGTCCTCTTGGAGGACGGCGACGTGGTGCCGAACAACTCGCACTTCGACACGACCCGCGCCCACGTCGTCAATCAGGGCGCGGAACCCGTCGACTGCCCGTCGCCCGCCTCGCGGGACCCCAACTCCACGGAGACGTTCAAGGGGAACTTCGACATCGACGCGGGCTACGCGCTCGTCGAGGAGGTCGGTGCCGACGCGATTCCCGTCGTCGTCCTCACCATCACGAACAACTCCGTCGCCGGCCAGCCCGTCTCGATGGCGAACATCCGCGCCACCGCCGAGTTCGCCCGCGACATCGACGCCATGTTCGTCATCGACGCCTGCCGGTTCGCCGAGAACGCCCACTTCATCAAGACCAACGAGGCGGGCTACGAGAACCACTCGGTCGCCGAAATCGCCCGCGCGCAGTTCGAACGCGCCGACGCCGTCACCATGTCCGGCAAGAAGGACGCGCTCGTCAACATCGGCGGGTTCGCCGCGATGCGCGACGAGACGGTGTTCGAACACGCGAAACAGCGCGCCATCCTCTACGAGGGCTTTCCCACCTACGGCGGCCTCTCGGGCCGCGACATCGAGGCGATGGCCGTCGGCCTCCGCGAGGCCGTCACGCCGCCGTACGTGTCCGACCGCGTCGAGCAGGTGGCCGAACTGGGCGACCTCCTCGTCGAGGCCGGCGTCCCCGTCTACCAGCCGACCGGCGGCCACGCGGTGTATCTCGACGCCGGCGAGGTGTTCCCGCACATCCCGAAAGACGAGTTCCCCGGGCAGGAACTCGTCTGCGCGCTCTACCTCGAAGGCGGCGTCCGCGGCGTCGAACTCGGCGGCTTCGCGTTCCCCGGCACCGACCGCCCGGACCTCGTGCGCCTCGCGCTCCCCCGGCGCACCTACAGCCGCGAACACCTCGAACACGTCGCCGAGACGGCCGCGAAAGTCATGGCCTCGGCCGGCGAGTACGGCGGCCTCGAAATCGTCGAGGAGCCGCCGATGAAGGAGCTTCGGCACTTCTCGGCGCGGCTCGAACCGGTGTCGAACTGACGGCCTCAGGATAGCTACTCGCTCTTTTCCCTACTTCCCCTCGTACAGCCGACTCGCCAGTCGCTCCGGCAGGCCGACCTCGCGCACGCGCTCTGCGACGCGGTCGATGTCGTAGGCGACGCGGTCCGTCTCGATTTCCATCGCGTCGAGGTCGGCGACCGCGTAGGCCGCCCGCGGGTCGCCGTCGCGGGGCTGACCGACGCTCCCGGGATTCAGGACGATTCCGTCGTCGTAGATTCGGTGACCCTGCACGTGGGTGTGACCCAACACCAGCAGGTCCTCGCCGTCGAGGAGCGACGGCGAGAAGTCGTCGGGATAGGTGTAGCGGTCGGGGTGGTCGGGGTGTCCGTGGGCGAGTTTGACCCGGCCGTCGGCAAGGGTGCGGGTCTTCGGAAGCCCGGAGAGCCACTCCATCGACGCCGGCGACAGCGCGTCGCGGGCGTAGTCGACTCCCGCGGCCGCCATGCTGTTGAAGCGGAAGCCGGTCCCCGACGTGACCGCGCGGTCGTGGTTCCCCGAGACCGTCGGCACGTCCCGCTCGGCGAGTTCGGACACGCACTCGTCGGGCCACGGGTTGTAGCCGACCACGTCGCCGGCGCAGACCAATCGGTCGACCGGCGGCATCGATTCGAGCACCGCTTCGAGTGCCGGGAGGTTCCCGTGCACGTCCGAGATGACGCCCAGACGCATGGCTCGGTGTACGGGTGCGCGGCTGAAAAATCTCGGGCCGAGCCGAACTACTCGCCGTTGTAGAAGGCGGTCTCGACCGCGTCGCCGACGGTCGCGGCGGCGGCGCAGACGGCGTGTTCGAACTCGTGGTCGTAGAGTTCGCGGGCCGCGTCGGCGGCGGTCTCCGCGTCGAGGTCGAACGCGCGGGGGTCGTCTTCCTCGTAGGTCGCCACGAGCGTGGGTTCGGTGACGGCTTCCACGACGAGGGCGTCCCTGCGGACGATGCCGATGAAGGCCTCGTCGTCGCCGACGACGCCCGCGATTCGGGGGGTGTCGTAGTCGTCTTTCTCGTAGTCGAGCGCGAGCAGAATCTCGGCGAGGGCGTCCCGCGGCGGGTAGCCGAGGTCGAGTTTCTCCGCGATGGGGTCGACCTGCGAACCGTTGCCGACGACGACGTAGTCGCCGCCCTCGCGGACGCAGTTGTAGGCGATGTAGGGGTTGTCGGTCTCGGGGGCGTCGGGCGTCGGTCCGACGGTCAGGGCGTCGTCCCGGTCGACGACCTGTCGGTTCGGGAAGGACCGAGAGGAGACGCGATACGCACCGATTCCGGGGCCAACGACGACGAATCGTCCGACGTACATACACGACAGTGGATAGAATAGGGGCAAATAGTTGGCGGTTTATGCACGTCTGTCCGTCACCGTGCGACGAAATCCCACGGCGGAATCGACACGCAACGTTTACAAATACCCGCGAAGTACGAACTGATGCGAAGTCCCATGGGGTAGTGGCCAATCCTGTTGCCTTCTGGGGGCAACGACCCAGGTTCGAATCCTGGTGGGACTACTTCTCAGCGTTCTACTCTCGACGAGGCCGCGCCGTCCCCCGTTCTCCAGTTGAAACGAAGGGGTAGGTCTCAGAAACCAAAGGGGCCCGTTTCGAGTGGAGTTTTTGATTCCAGACTCTCAGACTCACGAATACGGACGGTACGGGCCGCGAAAATCGTTTAGCGGTCGACCGCGAGGAGCGCGACTCGTTCTCTGACCAGCGCGGGGAGGTCGCCGTCGGCGACGTCCAGTTCCGTCTCGCCCACGTCGAACACGTCGCGGACGAGCGCTTCGTCGTAGTCGCCGAGGGTTTCTGCGGGTTCGAGGCCGAGTCGGTCGAACAGCGCGGCCTCGGCGTCGGCCTCGTCGCCGCCGTCGACGAGAATCACGACGGGGAGCGTCCCCTCCGAGACGCCGATTTCGAACGCGCGGTTGATCTGCCGGCGGCCGCTGGCGTAGAGGAGGATTTCGACCGCCCGGTCGCGGGCGATTTCGTTGCCGCGGGCGATGGCCCGGTCGGCGAGTTCGGTCGCCCGTTCGAGGTGTTCGCGGTCCACGACGTAGCGGGCGTCGAACGCCTGAATCGTCGCGCCCGTCTCGTCGGCCACCTCGCCGACGACCGCGATGAACGAATCGAGGTCCGCGACAGTCGCCTCGGCTTCGACGAGTCTCATTCGAAATCACCCAGACTGGCCTGCTGGTCGGCGCGCTCTTTGGCCGTCTCGAACCCGGCGTCGTCGGGGACGGCGTCGTCCGGCGCGTCGTCTTCGTCCACCTCGTCCATCGAGGAGTCCTTCCGCCCCGCGGCTTCGAGGATGTTCTGAGCCGTCTTCCTGCGACCCCGGAGCGCGGCGAGGATGCGCGATTTCTCCGCCTCGCGGAGGTCGCCCCGGCTCTCGACGCCGGCTTCGAACAGCCGGCGGGCGCGCTTCCGGCCAACGCCGCGGACGCCGGCGAGGTCGAGCAGTTCCTCGCGGACGCCGTACTCGACGCGCTTTTTCGCCTCGCGGACCGCGTACACCGAATCGAGGTCGAGTTCGGAGGCGAGTCGCTCGGCCGCGCCGAGGAGCCACTCGGCCGTCTCGACTTTCCCGCGGATATCGCCGGGACCGACCCCGTAGCGCTCCGTGATGCGGTCCTCGTCCACCTCGCCGACCCAGTCTTCGAGGAGTTTCGCGGTCTTCAGCGCCGACAGCCAGTCTTCGAACGCCACGTCCTCGTACTCCGAGGGAACGCGCCCGAGGAACTCCGGTTCGCGCTCGTAGCACAGCTCGGTGTAGGTCTCGCGGTCGCCGGACTTCAGGTAGAGCTGATACATGTCCGGCGTCCGGCAGACGAGGTGATAGAGACCGAGCGGCGTCGGATACGTCCGGTCGGTCTCGAACGCGTCGGCGTCTCCGTCGCCGCCGTCCCCGTCTTCGCCGCCTCCACTGCCGCCGTCGTCGGCGACCATCTCGCTGGCCCGCTGGAACCCGCCGGGTTCGTCGTCCGAGTCGCTCCGGTCTCCCTTCGGTTTCTCGGGCGTCTCCCCCGCGAGCGCCCGGAGCTTCTCGGCTCGGCGGTCGGCCGCCCATTCGAGGCCGTCGATGATTTCGGCGGCGCTCATCGGGTCGAGGTAGAGCCGCGAGACGGTGTGGCCGACGGGCGTCGCCCGAATCGTCTCTCCGTCGAACTCGACGAACCCGTTCACTTCGAGGTAGTCGAGCACGCGGTCTGTCACCTGTCCCAGTCGCTCGGGGTCGTCGGTCTGGGTCGCATACAGCGTCTGGTCGAGGAATTCGAGCAATCCCTCGCGGGTGTGGGCGAAGCCGGAAGCGACCGTGGCGAGCAGGTGCGTTCGCAGGGCGGGCTCGGCCGCGAGCTTCGATCGCACGTCCTCGGCGTCGGCCCAGATGTACCGCTCGAACAGTTCGTCGCGGGCGTCCGCGTCCTTCGCGAGCAGTACCGCCTCGCCGTAGGGGTCGAGGCCGGGTCGGCCGGCACGACCCATCATCTGGTGGACTTCGAGCACGTCCAGCGGCTTCATCCCGCCGTAGTCGCCGTCGTAGCGCTGCCAGTCGCGGACGACGACGCGGCGGCTCGGGGTGTTGACGCCGGCGGCGAGCGTCGGCGTCGCGCAGATACATTTGATGAGTCGGTCGCGGAAGGCGTCTTCAACGAGGGTGCGGTGCTCGGCGGCCAGCCCCGCGTGGTGGAACGCCGCGCCCTTGGCGACCGCCGCGGCGAGGTCTTCGGAGGTCTCGGTGTCGGACACGTCGCGTATCTCGGCGGCGAGTTCCGCGAGGTCGCTCCGCTCGTCGCCGGTGATGTACCGCTCCGTCACGTCGGCCATGCGGCGGGCCGCGGACTCGGCGTTGCGCCGCGAGTTCACGAAGACGAGCGAGGAGCCCTGGTCGCCGTCGTCGTCGCCCTCCAACGCGTCGGCGACGAGCGCGGGCGTCTGTCGCTCCCCGCGGCCGACCGGCACCTCGCGTTGGCTCCCGTCGGCGAAGGAGACGGCGTTGCCGTAGTGGACGCCCATCTTGAGGTCGATGGGTCGCCAGTCGGATTTGACGAGTTCCGCGTCGAGCCAGTCGGCGACGACGCCCGCGTTGCCGACGGTCGCCGAGAGCGCGACGACCTGCAAGTTCGGGTTGAGCCGGCGGAGCTTCGCCAGCGTGACCTCCAGCGTCGGCCCGCGATGTCTGTCGTCGACGAGGTGGACCTCGTCGGCGACGACGCAGGTGAGTTGGTCCATCCACGCCGCGTTGTTCCGGACGAGCGAGTCGACCTTCTCGGAGGTGGCGACGATGATGTCGCGCGAGGAGAGCCACTCGCCGTCGGACTCGTAGTTGCCGGTCGAGACGCCCACGTCGATGCCGTACTCCTCCCAGCGCTCGAACTCGGCTTTCTTCTCGGAGGCAAGCGCCCGGAGCGGGACGATGTACAGCGCCTTCCCGCCGCGCGCGACGCTCGACAGCATCGCCAGTTCGGCGATGAGCGTCTTCCCGCTCGCCGTCGGGACGGCGGCCACGAGGCTCTCGCCGTCTGTCAGGCCGGCCTCGACGGCCTCGGCCTGCGGCGGGTACAGCTCCTCGATACCCTCGTCGCGGAGGGCCTCGGGAATCCCCGTCGGCAGGCCCGTCAGGTCCGCAGTTCGCATTGCATCTCCCTTGGACCGTCCCCCGGTTTAAGCCATCGGGTCGGTTCGGACGCGGGTGTGTCGCCGCCCGCGGCGTCGGTCGCACGACCGCGACGCGAGGCGACGCCGACCCACGCCCCCGCGTCGGCAGGGCTTTGTACGGCCCGGCGGTACGATTGCCCATGAAAGTCGAGTACGACCGCGACACCTGCATCGGCATGTTCCAGTGTGTCGACGAGTGGGAGGACTTCGAGAAGAACGTCGACGACGGCAAGGCCGACCTCGTCGACGCCGAGGAGACCGACGACGGCGTCTTCGTCCGCGAAGTTCCCGAGGACGCCGAGTTCGACGCGAAGTTCGCCGCCCGCGTCTGCCCCGTCGAGGCCATCCGCATCCTCGACGACGACGGCGAACAGCTCGTTCCCTGACCGCGACGCCGACGACGCCACCGATTTCTCTCATTTTTCCGACCCGACTGGACCCGACCGGACCGTGTGACCGACGACCGTGGGGCGCGTCCCCGAACCCCTCCGTTTCGACTGGAGATTCGGCCGACGATAGAGTGTAAAGGTTAAGCGGCGGGCCCCTAATCGTGCCACTATGAGCCAAGCGACGAAAATCGTGCTCGGTACCGTCGGCGTGTCGGCCCTGCTGGCCGTCGTGTTCGTCGGGATGAGCATCGCCTGAGCGGATGTTCGAGACGCGCACCCTGCCGTCGGACCTCGAATCGGTCCGCGACGAGTACGCCCCCGGCGCGCTCGTCTTGGACGTGGCCGGCGACTTCGACACCATCCCCCCGGAGGCCGCGGAGAACCTCGGGCTGGTGGTCGAGTCGCTCTCCCCGGCGGCGTACCCCGCGGAGTGGCTACCAGACGACGCGCCCCAACAGCTCCGGCGCTACGCGTCGTCCGATTTCACCATCGGGATGCCCGGCGACGGCACGGTGACGTGGTCTCGACAGACCGCGCCGCCGGTCGTGCTGGTGAAGTACCGCGCGAAGGGGACGCCCGACGACTTTCTGGACTTCCTCATCGCCGAGGCGTTCGTGCAGGCCGGCAACGACGAGATTCCCGAACACTTCCTGCCTTTCTTCGGCGAGCGGTTCCCCGACCTCGCCGCGGCGACGCCGCTCGGCCCGAGCGAGACGTATCAGGTCGCCGCCGCGCTCTACGAGGGCTGGGTCGGGCTCCACACCCGCGAGGCGTTCGCGTCGTGGGAGGGGAGCCACGACCGCCTCCACGAGGCGTGGGTCGACGCGGGCGGCCGCCTCGACGACCGACTCGAAAACCTCCCGCGGCTCGTCGCGCTCGGCAGACTCTCGTTCGCCGAGGCGACCGAGTTCGCGTGTTCGGCTATCAAACACGGCCGCGACCTCCCCGCGCCGTTTTCGGCGCTGGACACCGCGGCGTACCGCGACCACGGGCCGAGCTACGCGGTCAAGTGGGCCGAAAAGACGTTCGCGCAACTCGCAGCGGACGACGATGTGGCGTCGGGCGGCGACGATGCCGACACCGACCCGACTCGGCCGACGACGCTGACTCGGTCGTAGCCGGTCGCGTCGCTGTTTCGCCTCAGAACTCGGTCGTGACGGTGCCGTCCTCGTCGAGGTCGACGACGCCGTCGAACAGTTCGCGGAAGCGGTCGAGCGTCTCCTGGTCGTGGACCTCCTTCGAGAGGTGGAACAGCCCCACCGCGTCGAACTCGTCGAGGAGTTCGAGAATCTGCTTCGTCGCCTCGAAGGCGCGGTCCTCGTCGGCGTAGTAGGCCATCTCAGTGACCGAATCGACGCTGAGCCGGAGCTTTCCGTCGTGGCGTTCGAGGAACTGCCGGGTCTTTTCGACGATGGCGTCGAGGTCGTCGGGGGCCGCGACGTAGTAGATGTTGTCCGAACTGCGCCGGGAGTAGCCCCGCTCGATAGAGAGCGTGTCGAGGATGGTGGCGCTGGACTCGTCGACCTCGTAGTGTTCCAGCTTCTGTTCGACCTCGCGCGCGGTGGTCCGCGTCGAGATGACGAGGAAGTGGTCGGTGTCGACCTTGAAGAAATCCGTGTCGATGCGGTCGGTCTCGCCGATGCTCGGATGAAGGAGCAAGATACCTGTGCCGCCCGGAATCGTCTCGGGCGTGTCTTCGATGGCGAGCTCGTAATCCATACCCCAAGCAGTTACCCTGCCGACTTAATCCTTCATACCGCTTGGCCGGCGTCGTCCCGGGACTGTGGTGCGTGTTGACACCTCGCTCGCTCCGCTCAGAACAGCGAGTCCGCCGTGGCCGCGCCGATGACGCTGAACACCGCGCCGACGCTCGTCGCCTTGAGCGTGATGCGGAGCACCGCGAGGTCGAGTTCGTACCCCAGCGCGGAGCCGACGACCTGACCCGACACGTCCGAGAGGAACGTCCCCGGCGCGTCGAACGCGAGCGCGAGGATGAACACGGAGAGATACGAGACGGAGATGAGCGAGATGAACCGGACGGGAACCCCGCCGACCTCGCGCTCCCTGTCGGGGTCGCGGTCGTCGGCCTTGTAGAGCGCGCCGTAGCCCACCGCGAGCACGATACAGAGCGTGAGGAGCGCCTGCGCGAACGACATGCTCCGCGCGAGCACCCACACCTCCTCGGTGACGACGAACGGCCCCGCGAGGAGGAAGCCGCCGACGACCTGCTGGGCGGTGTCGGCGAGCGCGAACCGGCGGCGGACTCCGACCATACACCGGTCGTCGTGACGGCGGTAATTAAAAGGCGCGTCGCGGCGACGGCGACACCGAGCGGGCGGGGAGTTCGACATCGCCGCGGGCCAGTTCGAACGCATTTTCACCCCGGCGCGCGAGGCTTCGGTATGAGCGTCCGCGACGAGTTCGACGCCTGGGCGGCCGACGGCCGCGACAGGGGCATGGAGGACCGACACTGGCACACCGCGAAGCACGCGCTCGCGCGGATGCCCGTCGAGGAAGGCGACACCGTCGTCGACCTCGGAACCGGGAGCGGCTACGCCCTCCGCGCGCTCCGCGACACGAAGGGTATCGGCCGGGGATTCGGCCTCGACGGCTCGCCCGAGATGGTCCAGAACGCCCGCGCGTACACCGACACCGACGACCTCTCGTTTCTCGTCGGCGACTTCGACGACCTCCCGTTCGAGGACGACAGCGTCGACCACGTCTGGTCGATGGAGGCGTTCTACTACGCCGCCGACCCGCACCACACCCTCGAAGAGGTCGCCCGCGTCCTCAGGCCGGGCGGCACGTTCTACTGCGCGGTGAACTACTACGAGGAGAACGTCCACTCCCACGAGTGGCAGGACCTCATCTCCATCGATATGACCCGCTGGTCCCACGCGGAGTACCGCGAGGCGTTCCGCGACGCCGGCCTCCACGTCGCCGAACAGGACTCCATCGCCGACCTCGACATCGACATCCCAGCGGCCGCCGAGTTCCCGACCGACGACTGGGAGACTCGCGAGGCGATGGTCGAACGCTACCGGACGTTCGGCACGCTCCTGACCGTCGGCGTCGCGCCCTGAACTGAACGGCGCGGAAAGACGACCGCCCCGCGCTACTCGACGATGTGAGCCGCCGCCGGGTCGAATCCGACCTCCATCGTCGTCCCGACCTCGAATCCGGCCGCTGATTCTTCGCCGCCGTCTTCGACCGCCACGACGAGTTCCGTCCCGTCCCAGTCGAGTCGCACCCGCGTCGTCGCCCCCTGAAACTCGGTGTCGACGACGGTCCCGCGAATCCGGTTCGTCCCCGCGTCGGCCCGGAGCCGTTCGGGCCGGACGCAGAAGGTGAGTTCGTCGCCGGGTTCGGGTCGGGGGGGCCCTTCGGCCCGCTCCGAACTTCCGTCACCGGGCTGCGTTCTCGACCGTCCGAGCACGCGCCGCCCCTCGGCCAGCGCGAACACCGCGTCGCCGACGCCGACGCGAACCCCCCCCGTTTCCGGTCGAGACTCGACGACTGCGTCGAGGACGTTGTTCTCGCCGAGGAACTCCGCGACGAACCGCGTCCGGGGTCGGTGGTAGAGTTCGCGGGGCTTGCCGACCTGCTCGACGCGGCCGCGGTTGAGGACGGCTAGTCGGTCTGAGACCGCCAGCGCCTCCGACTGGTCGTGGGTGACGTAGACGGTCGTCACGCCGAGTTCCGACTGGATGCGCTTTACCTGTCGGCGGAGCCGGTCCCGGAGGCGGGCGTCCAGCGCCGACATCGGCTCGTCGAGGAGCAGCAGGTCCGGGCCGGGTGCGAGGGCGCGGGCGAGCGCGACCCGCTGTTGTTGCCCGCCCGAAAGCGAGTCGGGGTCGCGGTCTTCGAACCCCACGAGGTCGACGAGGTCCAGCAGTTCCGCGACGCGCTCGTCGCGGGAGCCGCCGCCCGGCGGGTCGGTAAAGCGGAGTCCGTAGGCGACGTTCTCACCGACGCTGAGATGCGGGAACAGCGCGTAGTTCTGGAACACGACGCCGACGCCTCGCGACTCGGGCGCGACGCCGGCCATCGACTCGCCGTCGAAGCGAACGGTCCCCTCGGTCGGGGACTCGAAGCCGGCGATACAGCGGAGCGTGGTCGTCTTGCCGCAGCCAGAGGGGCCGACGAGCGTGAAGAACTCGCCGTCGTCGACCGACAGCGAGACGGAATCGAGCGCCGTCGCCGACCCGTAGCGCTTGGACACCGCGTCGAGTTCGAGTCTCACGGGTTCGCCTCCGAAGTCACGTGCTCCTCTCGCCGGCGGACGGTCATAATTCTCACTTCCCGCGGCTCGTCCCCGTCTTGTTCTCCGGGCTCCCTCATCTCCCTCATAGCTCGCCCCACCGGCCGCCGAAGCGGTCCACGACGAGGAAGCTGGCGGATGTGACGAGAAGCAGGAGACAGCCCATCGCCGTCGCGGGGCCGAGCCGTCGCCCGAGGAACCGCTCGACTGCGATGGGCATCGTGTAGCTCCCCGCGCCCTCCGCGAGGATGATTGTCGAGTCGAACTCGCCGATGCTGATGGCGACGGCGAACGCCGCGCCCGCGACGACGCCGGTCCAGACGAGCGGCAGTTCGATGTCCACGAGCGCGCGAGTTCTGGTCGCGCCGAGCGACCGCGCGGACTCCACGAGCCGGCCGTCGAGCCGGGCGAAAAGCGGCGCGACGTTCCGAGTGACGAAGGGGTACGCGCCGACGGCGTGGGCCGCGACGATGGCGAGCGCGCCGGTGACGCGGATTCGCGTCCCCAGCACGTCGACGCCGAAGACGAGGCCGCGGAGCAGGCCGAGGCCGACGACGATGCCCGAAACGGCGAAGGGGGCCATCGAGAGCACGTCGATGAGGCCGCGCCCGCGGTACCGGCGGGTCGTGAGGACGGCCATCGTCACGCCCATCGGGACGGCCACGACGAGCGTCCCCGCGGCGAAGGCCAGCGAGTTCAGGATGGCCGGGAGGGGTTTGACCTGAAAGCTCGCGCCGGTCGCCTGTCGCTCGGCGAGGAAGGCGTAGTTGGCGAGGGTGAAGCCGCCGTCGCCGCCGGTGACGCTCGCCAGTATCATGCTGGCGATGGGGACGACGAACACCAGTCCGACGACGAGGGCGTAGCCGGCGATGCCCGCCGTCCGGAGCGCCGATTTCGGCGTCCAGTCGGACGGGACGACGGACCGGCGGGGAAGCGGGTTCGCCGCGCCCCCGGCCGACCGCTGGTTCGCCTCGTACCGGAGGTAGACGGCGGTCAGCGTGATGGAGACGGCCGTCTCGACGACCGCGAGGCTGGCGGCCTCGGCGTACGCGAGGTCTCTGACCCGCGAGTAGACGAACACCTCGATGGTCGCCAGTTGGAAGCCGCCGAGCGCGAGGACGATGGGGAACGACGCGAAGGTGAAGATGAACGTCAGGGTCGCGCCGACGCCGATAGACGGCAGGAGTTGCGGGAGGACCACGTCGCGGAAGGCCCGCCGCGGGTTCGCGCCGAGCGAGCGGGCGGTCTCGACGGTCCGGGCGTCCACGCTCTCCCACGCCGCGGTGACGACGCGGGCGACGAGCGGGGCGTTGTAGAACGCGTGGGCGACGATGATGGCTTCGAGCGTGAACAGCAGTTCGACCGGCGGCAGGCCGACGAGGGAGAGCGCGCGGTTCAGCGTCCCGTTGCGGCCGAACGTCGCCACGAAGCCGATGGCGACCATGATGGAGGGCATGACGAACGGGAGGATGGTGAGCGAGCGGAGCGTCTCGCGGCCGCGGAACTCGAAGCGTGCGAACAGCCACGCGGCGGGGAGACCGAGCGCGAGGCTGGCGAGCGTCGAGTAGAACGCCTGTTTCGCCGTGAACCAGATGATGTCGACGAGGTAGAACTCGCTCGTCAGCACCGCCGCGATGGGTTCGATGGTGAGCCGACCGTCGGCGAGGACGGCGTCGGCGAAGACGGTGGCGACGGGGTAGTAAAACAGGACGAGGAGGACGACGGCGGTGAGCGCCGCGACGAGAGTGAGCAGTCGCTGTTCGAGAGCGCGGGCGACCCGGCGAACCGAGGCGCGGCTCACCGGCTCACCTCACTTGCTGGCGAACTCGCGGGCCCACGCGTCGGTCCAGTCACTCAGGTTGTCCTGAAGCCGGTCGTAGGAGAACGTGACGGCTTCCGGCGGCTCCTGCGCGTACTGCGCGAAGTCCTCGGGCAGTTCGGCGGTTGTCGTCGCCGGGAACTGGACGTTGCGGACGGCGATTTCGGCCTGCACCTCGGGCCGGAGCATGAAGTCCATGAACTCGGCGGCGAGGTCGGGGTTCGACGCGTCGGCGAAGGGGGCCATCCCCTCGGGGTTGGCGTAGCCCTGGTCGTTCAGGAAGCGAATCCGGTGTTTCGCCATGTCCTCGCCGGACTCGGCGGCGTACACCTGGTCGGTCGAATACGAGACGACCATCGGGGCCTCGCCGTTCGAGTAGGCGTTGTAGGAGTCCTCCCAGTTGCCGAGGACGCGCACGTCGTTTTCCTTCAGGCTCGCCCAGTAGTCGAGGTAGCCGTCCTCGCCCTTGGCGTCGATGGTATGGAGCAGGAACGCCTGTCCCGTCGCCGACGACGTGGGGTTCTGCGCGAGGAGCGCGCCCGCGTACTCGGACTCCAGCAGGCCGTCGAACGTCTCGGGGGCGGCGAAGTCGCCGTCGCCGTAGGTCTCGTCGTAGACGAGCGAGATGTACCCCGTGTCGTAGGGGACCGCGCGGCCCTGCGGGTCGAAGTTCAGTTGCTCGTTCACGTCGCCGATGCGGGACAGCCCCTCGGCGGGCGAGAACAGCGCCTCGTCGAGGTTCTGGTCGATGCGGACGAGCATCTGCGCGTCGAGGCCGACGTAGAGGTCCGC
The DNA here is from genome assembly GCF_000730175.1 of Haloferax sp. ATB1. Classification (NCBI taxonomy): domain Archaea; kingdom Methanobacteriati; phylum Methanobacteriota; class Halobacteria; order Halobacteriales; family Haloferacaceae; genus Haloferax; species Haloferax sp. ATB1. The sequence continues at coordinate 24,947 of NZ_JPES01000063.1, forward strand.
GCCGGACTCGACGCCCTGGAGGGCGCGCTCGATGTAGTAGTTCACGCCCGAGTCGGGCGTCTGCCACTCAAGGGTCGCGTCGAACTCGGATTCGAACGTCTCTTTCAGCCACGGCCCGGGGCTCGAACTCGGCGCGTCGACGAACGAGCCGTAGGTGCCGACGGTGAGCGTCGGCGACTCGCCGCCCGCGGTCGTCCCCTCGGCCGTCTCGGTCGTGTCGCCCGACGCTTCGGTCGTCGTCTCTCCGCCGCCGGTCCCGGTACAGCCGGCGAGGAGCGCGGAGACGCCTCCCGCCCCCGCGGCCTTCAGGAAGCTACGTCGTCTCATTACTCGGTTGTTGTACTCTGTGGTACTTAACGAGCGTGATGTTCTCGAAGGCGGTACGCGGCCGAAACCGTCGGGTTCGAGGCTCGTCGCGGGAGAACGACTTTACCCTCTGCCGGAATATCGTGAAAGGTGACTGCTTCTCGCCCGTACGTCTTCGGCGGTGTGCTCGCCCTCTTTGCGCTCCTCGCGGCGGTCATGCTCGCGGACGTGCTGGCGACGGTGTTTTTCGCCATCACCGTCGCCTACCTGCTCGTGCCGCTCAGGCGAGGCCTCGAAGCGCGCGGGGCCTCCCGGTGGGTCGCCAGCCTCGCCGCCACCGTCGTCGCGGCGGTCGGCGTCGCCGTGGTGCTCGCGCCGCTCGTCGTCATCCTCTTTCTCCGCCTGAACGACATCCTCGGCCTCGCGGCGCTCCTCCCCGACGTGGTGACCGTGGAGTTCCTCGGGATGGTCGAGACGGTGACGCTGGACGACGTGGTCGCGGTCGGCCTCGACCTGCTCCGGTCGGTCGGCCGCGCCGCCGCCACCGCCGCGCCCGTGGTGCTCATCAAACTCACGCTGTTCGGTTTCCTCGTGTTCGCGCTCCTCCTCAGCGGCGACGCCGTCGGCCGGACGCTCCTCGCGCTGGTCCCCGCCGACTACCGGGACGCGGCGACGGCGCTCAACGAGCGGGCCCGCGAGACGCTGTTCGCCATCTACGTCCTGCAGGCGGCGACCGCCGTCGGCACGTTCGCCATCGGCCTCGTCGTCTTCTGGGCGCTCGGCTACGACTACGTCGTCACGCTCGCCACGGTCGCGGCCGTCCTCCAGTTCATCCCCATCGTCGGGCCGAGCCTCCTGCTCGCGGCGATGGCCGTCTATCACGTCGCGGTCGGCGACCTCGTCGCCGCTGCGCTCGTCATCACGGTCGGCGGGTTCGCGGTCGCGTGGCTCCCGGACATCCTGATTCGCCCGCGACTCGCCAAGGAGACCGCCGACCTGCCGGGGAGCCTCTACTTCGTCGGCTTCGTCGGCGGCCTGCTTAGCCTCGGTCCGGTCGGCATCATCGCCGGCCCGCTCGTCGTCGCGCTCCTCGCGGAATCGGTGGACCTGCTCGGCGCGGAGCTACGCGTCGATGAGGGCGGAAGCGAGGAGGCCGCGAGTGACGACCCGGTCGAGACTCCCTGACCGCGCCGCCCGTCAGTCCTCGACGACCGCGCCGTCGCGGGCCTCCCACTCGGTGAGACTGCCTCGTAGAACGCCACGTCGTCGTAGCCGAGGTGCGAGAGCACGACGTAGGTGTGGCTGATGCGCCGGGCGGTGTTGCAGTAGAGGACGACTCGCCGGTCCGGCGCGATGCCCGCGGCGTCCAGAATCGAGTCGAGTTCGTCCCGCGGTTTCAGGCCGCGAGTCTCGTCGTCGACGAGTTCGCGCCAGTCGAGGTTGACCGCGCCGGGGAGGTGGCCCTCGTCGTACTCCGCGGGGTCGCGGGTGTCCACGATGACGGTCTCGGGGTCGTCGAGCGCGGCCTCGACCGCCTCGAAGTCCACGAGCGGCGTCTCGGCCGGCTCGGTTATCTCGTAGACCGTCCCCGAGACATCGGTCGCCTCGGTCGTCGTCTCGCGCTCGCGGTTCCACGCGCTGAAGTCGCCGTCGAGGAGGTGGAGTTTCTCGGGGTCGTGGCCGTAGAGGAGCGCTGTGACGAGGAAGCGCGCGGCGAACACGCCGTGGGTGTCGTCGTAGGCGACCACGTCGTCGTCGGCGGCGATGCCCGCGCCCGACAGGAGGTCGGTCCACGCGTCGCGGCCGGGGAGCATCCCCACGTCGCCGTCGGCGCTCCGGAATCTGTCGAAGGGTATCGACACCGCGCCGGGGAGGTGTCCGATGCCGTCGAACTCCCAGCCGTCCCGCACGTCCACCACGCGCACGTCGTCGAGCCGGTCCGCGAGCCAATCCGAAGAGACCACGTCTACCATGCCCCCACGTTTCCGGGCCGCGGATTTAGGTCCGCCCCTCCTCGCACCCCTCGCCACGTGTCCGGGGTAGCGGATGTTGTTGCTGGTTCCGTCGGATACCGGACTCAGACAGCGCGTGACGGCTGTTCTCCGAGTCGCTTTCGGCGTCTCCCCCGCCATATCTGGGACAATATTGCCGCATCACCCGAGGTCAGGCCGTACATGCCGTCGGTGTGAGAGTTATGGGCCTTCCTGTTGTACGGAGAAACGCGATGTCAAACTCCGATTACGCGAAGGACGTACTCGTCTCTGCGGACTGGGTGGAGAGCCACCTCGACGAGTTCCAGAGCGACGACGCGGCGTACCGACTCGTCGAAGTGGACGTGGACACCGAGGCGTACGACGAGAGTCACGCCCCCGGTGCCATCGGGTTCAACTGGGAGTCCCAGCTGCAGGACCAGACGACCCGCGACGTGCTGACCAAGGAGGACTTCGAGGACCTCCTCGGCTCGCACGGCATCTCCGAGGACTCCACGGTCGTTCTCTACGGCGACAACTCCAACTGGTTCGCCGCCTACACCTACTGGCAGTTCAAGTACTACGGCCACGAGGACGTTCACCTGATGAACGGCGGCCGCGACTACTGGGTCGACAACGACTATCCGACGACCGACGAAGTCCCGTCCTTCCCGGAGCAAGACTACACCGCCAAGGGTCCCTTCGAGGACATCCGCGCGTACCGCGACGACGTCGAGAAGGCGGTCGACAAGGGCCTTCCCCTCGTCGACGTTCGCTCGCCCGAGGAGTTCTCCGGCGAGATTCTCGCGCCCCCGGGACTGCAGGAGACCGCCCAGCGCGGCGGCCACATCCCCGGCGCGAGCAACATCTCGTGGGCCGCGACCGTCAACGACGACGGCACCTTCAAGTCCGCCGACGAACTCCGCGAACTCTACGCGGACCAGGGCATCGAAGGCGACGAGTCCACCATCGCCTACTGCCGCATCGGCGAGCGCTCCTCTATCGCGTGGTTCGCCCTTCACGAACTCCTCGGCTACGAGAACGTCACCAACTACGACGGCTCGTGGACGGAGTGGGGCAACCTCGTCGGCGCGCCCGTCGAAAAGGGTAACTGAGCCGCCTCGGCCTCGGTTCGAGTCGGACCCGACCGTACGGTTCTTTTTGCGGCTTACATCGGTAGCACGCTGATGCCGACGGCGACGAGCACGCCCGCGCCGAGAAGCACCATCACGCAGTAGCCCATGATGTCGCGGACCGACAGGCCGCTGATGGAGAGAAGCGGGATGGCCCAGAAGGGCTGAATCATGTTGGTCCACGCGTCGCCCCACGAGGCGGCGACGGCGACCCGCGGGATGGACTCGCCGGACGCCTTCGCGGCCGTGACGAGCGTCTCGCCGATGACGGCCCACTCGCCCCCGCCGGAGGGGACGAAGAAGTTCACGAGGCCGGCGGTGAAGAAGGCGAACGCCGGGAGCGTCCCGTCGGGCGCGACGGCGACCATGCCCTGTGCGATCTGCGTGGCGAGGCTGACCGAGCCCTCCGGCGCGTAGGCCATGATGCCCATGATGCCCGCGTAGAAGGGGAACTGGAGGATGATGCCCCAGACGTTCTCGACGGCCTCGACGATGGCCTCGATGTACGCCTTCGGCGTCCCGTGGAACAGCAGGCCGAGGAAGAGGAAGCCGAAGTTGACGATGTTCAGGTTGAGGTTGTTCCACGGCATCGTCCCGTTCTGGACGCCTTCGAAGAAGTACAGGGCGACCGCGAGCAGGCCGACGACGCCGATTGTCACGCCGATGCCGAGCGAGTGCTCGATACGCGTGGCGAGCGAGGCGTCGTCGGGGACGGCCGTGGAGGCCCACCCGCCGCTCGCCTGCTCGCCGCCGTCGGTCGCCGCCTCGAACTCCGCGGGTCGATTGGGGTCTTCTTCGCCTCGTCGGTCGGGTACATGAGCGCGAACAGCGCCGGCAGGAAGAGGAAGCCGACCGCGACGACCAACACGAGGTTGGCGACCGTGAAGATGGTCCCGCCGGTGCCGAACGTCGCGTCGAGGATGCCCGCTTCGATGAGGAAGTTATCCTCGGTGTTCAACAACAGCGGAATCGACCCCGCGAGGCCGCCGTGCCAGACGACGAACCCGGAGTACGCCCCGGCGACGACGATGGGGAAGTCGATGCCGCGCATCTCGGTCGCTATCTTCCGGGCGAAAAGCGCCCCGACGACGAGGCCGAGGCCCCAGTGAACGAACGACGCCCCGGCGGCGACGACCGGTACCATCGCGGCCGCGCCCCGTTCCGTGTTCGGGACGCCCGCGAGTCGCGTCAGGAGCCAGTCCACGGGCTTCGTCTGCGCGAGCGCGTAGCCGGTCATCAGGATGAGCGTCATCTGCATCCCGAACGAAAGCAGATTCCAGAAGCCGCCGTACCAGCCGTCGAGGAGCAGGTTCCCGGCGTGCCCCACCACACCGGTCCCTTCGCCCGGCGCGACCGATACCAGCGCCAGCACGAACGCCACGCCGGTCAGGATGATGGCGAACAGGAACGCGTCGGGGAGGTACTGTTCGACCAGTTTCGAACTCCGCTCCGCCGCCTGCCTGATAGCGTTTGTCATATTCCGGATTACTTCATGATAATACAATATATAATGTTTAATATTCGGGCGGGTTCGACTCGGTCGAATGTCGGGTGAGGCCCGACTCATCGGCTGGCTCGGCTCCGGCCGGACTCGCCGGTCACGGTCTCCGTGGACGCCCGTCGCGGACCCGCGCCGGACTCGCCGCCGCCGATGGGTACAAACACGAGACGGACATACGGGGCCGTATGACCGAACTCCTCGACACCCTCCGCGACGACCACGAGACGCCGCTTTCCCGACTCGGCTCCTCGAAGGCGCTGTACGCCGTCACCGGCGGCGAGATGGACGGCGACGCGGTTCGCACGGCCGCCGCGTCCGAGGCCGC
>NZ_JPES01000064.1:0-22406 GCF_000730175.1 Haloferax sp. ATB1
CCATGCGCTTGACTCCCGCGTCGGCGAGGTCGGCGACCGTCTCGGGCGTCAGCGACGACGTCCCGCTCGGCGTGAGCGTCATCCGGAGGCCGAGGTCGGTTCCGTACTCTACGAGGTCCACGAGGTCGTCGCGGGCGAGCGGGTCGCCGCCGGAGAGGACGACGAGTTGGCCCGGGCCGAACTCACGGGCTTGGTCGAGCAAGCGCTTTCCCTCCGCGGTGGTCAGTTCGTCGGGGTGTCGCGCGGGCGTCGCGTCCGCCCGGCAGTGGTCGCACGCGAGGTCGCACGCCTGCGTGACCTCCCAGATGAGGACGAACGGCCGCCGCGAGGTGTCGATGCTCGACGGGTCCGGCGGGGCGGTCGCGGTCGGCGGCGCGCCCGCGTCACTTCCCGCGTCCGTATCGGTGTCGACGTGTGGCGGTCGAGACATGGCTCTGGTCGGGTGGTTTGACGGCGCGGAAGGTGAGCCCCGCCCCGAACACGTTCGGCCATAGACCGGTGGCGAATGCGGGACGAACACGTTCGGGGTGAACTTCCTGCTCTGGCGGCCCCACGCTTCGAACATGGAGCACGAAGCGTACCTCGATGGACTCGACGCACCGAGCGAACGAACGGTGAGTTTTCTCGACGTACGGGAGTTGCCGCCGCCGGAACCGCTCACGGAGACGATGAATCAGCCTCGCCGACCTCGACGGCGAGACGGTGTTCGTCCAGCTCAACGACCGTGAGCCGAAGTTCCTCTACCCGAAGCTCGACGACCGAGGGTTCGCCTACTGCTCGGCCGAGCGCGAGGACGGCGTCGTCACCGCGATTTGGGAACCCTGAGTCGGCGTAGTCGCCGAATCTCTTCCAGTCAACCCCATCCAGTCAATCCCCCGCGAGCGGCGGTGTCGGCACCGCTTGCGTCCCGAAAGCTATCAACCCACCCTAATTTGGTATAATCGTTAATGTAATAACAACCCACGCGTTTGTACGTGGTATGAGTTCAGACCACACGAATACCACCCACTCCGAATGGTGCCCCGACTGCGGCACGAAGATGGCCTTCACCGGAACGCAACCGGCCGGAGTCGCGCAGTTCTTCTGTGAACAGTGTCGGTACCGCCGCGACCGCTTCGTCGGCGACGACTGAACCCCCGTTCGCCTTCTCGAGATTCGCGCGCTCGTGAGTGGCCGCGCTCTTCCGCGTCTCACGGCGTGGTACGACTCGCGAAGATGTTCGGAGCGCGTCTCCAAACCGGACAACCATTGTTCGTTTATACCCGTGTTCGGGCACTCGATTCAACCGGAGGGAGACACAAATGCTATCTACGACTCGGCGACGGACGCTCCAGTGGCTCGGACTCGGCGGCGTCGCTTCGCTCGCCGGCTGCGCGACGGACGCACCGACTTCCGCGCAGTCGCTCGACGAGACGGAGGAACCGACACAGCAGAGTTCGACGAACCTGGTTGATCAAGTCGCGGCCGACCCGACGGACATCCCCGGTCCCATCGACCGGAGCGAGCCCGCCGAAGTCGACGTGACGCTCCGGCCAGAGGAGGTGACCGCGGAGATCGAAGACGGCGTGACGTTCACCTACACGACGTACAACGGGCAGGTCCCCGGCCCGCTCGTCCGCGTCCGGCAGGGGGACACGGTGAACGTGACGTTCGAGAACCCCGAGGAGAACACCATGCCGCACAACGTCGACTTCCACGCGGTCGCCGGTCCCGGTGGCGGCGCGGAGGCGACGATGACGAACCCCGGCGAGACGGCGCACCTGCGGTTCAAGGCGACCTACCCCGGCGCGTACATCTACCACTGTGCCGTGCCGAACATGGACATGCACATCAGCGCCGGGATGTTCGGCCTCATCCTCGTCGAGCCGCCGGAGGGGATGCCCGAGGTCGACCACGAGATATACCTCGGCCAGCACGAACTCTACACCGACAAGGACGCCGGCGAGGAGGGCCAGCACAACTTCGACTACGAGGCCATGCGGAACGAGGACCCGACGTACGTCCTCATGAACGGCGAGAAGTACGCGTGGACGCCCAACGGTCGGGGGCCGGCCGCGACGGTCGGACTCGACGAGACGGTCCGGGTGTACTTCGTCGACGGTGGCCCGAACCTCTCCAGTAGCTTCCACCCCATCGGGAGCGTCTGGGAGACGCTCTATCCGGACGGCTCGCTGACGACGGAGCCGCAGACACACATCCAGACGCGGCTCGTCCCGCCGGGGAGCACGACCATCGCGACGATGAGTTCGCCCGTCCCCGGCGACTTCAAGCTCGTCGACCACTCGCTGTCGCGCGTCGTCCGCAAGGGCTGTATGGCGGTCGTCCGCGCCGAGGGACCGGAAGACCCCGAGATATTCGACCCCGACCCTGACCCGCAGTAGTGTCGCCGCACCGACCGGCAGTCACCGACTGGCCGCTGTTTTTCTATCTGTCTCTGTCGGAAGCTCCCGATGCTGAGAGCACCCGCGTGCAACGCTTGAGAGTCGGTCGCCGGTAGCCTGAGCGGTCGTGTCTCGGAAGCGACCCTCGAGAAACGGCCACAGGATTATGTCGTTCGCTTTCAAAATTCGAAGCCAAGGATGCCAGACGACAAACAGGGACGAGATGCGCAAGCGGCCAAGGAAGAACAGCGCCAGCGCGAGCGAGCGCTCCAAGAGGCGCGTGACCGCGCCGACGAACCCGAACCCGGGAAGCAACTCGGGGACCTCGACGACGCGCTCGAGATTCAGGACTACCCGACCACGACGGAGCAAGTCGTCGAGAACTACGGCGACTACGAGGTCGAAACACAGGGCGGGTGGAAACCCGTCGACGAGGTGCTCGCTTCGGTTGACAACGAGATATACGACTCCGCGGACGACGTTCGCGACCGGATACAGCGAGTAATCAACCGGAGATAAGTGCGTCCGAAGCCGTCTCTGTCGTGGCGATATTTTGAGACCCCTGCGTTCGGGGACGGTGTCCGCTCTGTCTGTACTACTCTTGGACCCGACTGCATCAGCACTTCCTTCCCGTGACCGAGACACACAGTCGATTCAGCACACCCGCTGAGACCCACCCAACGTCTGTCAGACGGTTCGTGCAAAACATAGTGGGCGTATTCACACATATTGGCGTGTCAGTCCCAGTAGCTGTCAACCGACTCGCCAGCGAGTCGTGCGCGGACGAACAGGTACGCGAAATGAACTGGGACGTAGCCGAGACAGAGAATCCAACCCTGTGGCTTCGAGACTAAGTCCCATGTGCGTTCAACGCCTCTTGTAGCATCCATCGAGAGCGTTTCCAAGCCGGTTATCGAATCAAGAGCTGGTCCGACGACTATCACAAACACGCAGATGTAGAGAATAGCCACGGCAAGGATTTCGAGCGATTGGTGAGCACGCATCGTTCCTCAAGTGGTGGACGGTAGATGTCGGCCGAAAATAAAGCCACTCTGAGGCTGGTTGGCATTCATTTGGCTCGACCGCACCGACCGCGCCGAGCGTCGGCACCGAACGGTGAGTTGTATGAGGACGGAGGGCCCCGAGATATTCACCCTGCCCCGCAGTAACGTCGCTGTATCGACCGGAAATCACCGACTGACCGCTGTTTTTCCCATCTGTCTCTGTTGAAAGCGTTGAAAGCTCTCGGTGCTGAGAGCACCTGTGTGCCCCATGCAGAGTATATATACCGCACAATCAATAATAATAATTTGGTCACACGATATGCCATTTAGACTGCTGTTTTTGATGGCGTCCAGTCCTGATACAATTCTCGCCGGACTTCGTCGGTAGAAGTGGTGGTCGACACCTACATCCCATCACTATCTGAGATCGGATAGACTCTGAAACGTGATTGAGCGATGGGACTAACACAGCTTGATTCAACTAGCAGATATGAATGGATACTCTGTTGAAGTTATTATTGAAAATACAGATATTAGGCAAGTAAAATCAGATTTACTCGTCCTAAAATCGGCAGACGGATCTGCTGGTGTTGAGAAAACCGTAGGGAACGAAGTTCGAAAATATTCACGCGATTTTCACTATCCGTCTGAGGGCCACTCCGAGATTTTTCAAACAGGGAGTAGTATCGTAGCAGATAATGCTCTCTTCATCGGCCTTAGGCCTGTCTTTGAAATAGAATACAAGGATATTCGAGAATTTGCTCGACATTCACTTCAAGTAGCTCGAAATCGCGCTCTTCACAGTAACGAGTCTTTTTCCGAGATAGCTACTACTATTCACGGCCCTGGATTTGGGCTTGACGAATCTGAAGCATTTGAATCACTGATTGCTGGATTTGTTGATGCTATTCAAGACGGTACGGTTCCTCCGTCGTTAGACTGTATTCGAATTGTCGAAATTAATGAAACGCGGGCTGAGCGATTACAAGTTGCCCTTGACGAATTCCTTCCTGGTCGAGTAGTCTCTCAGAACCAACCTAGATCAAAGGAATCACGAGAAGTTGGCTATGCATCGGACAACAAGCCGCGTGCGTTCGTTGCTATGCCGTTTGGGGATGAGTTTGAGGATGTCTATCAACTAGGAATTAAGGAGTCAATCAAATCTGCGGACTATCTCTGTGAGCGGATTGACGAAGAAGCATTTACTGGTAGTATCGCCACAGAAATTCAGAATCGAATTGAGTCCGCTTCATTAGTTGTTGCAGATATGACTAACGCAAACCCCAATGTATATCTAGAAGTCGGCTACGCTTGGGGCTGTGAGGTAGATACTCTTTTACTCACACAAAATACTGATGATCTGACATTTGATGTTCAGAGCCACAATGCAATTGTATATGATCGACAATCGATACGAGAATTGAGAGATGAATTGGAGGAAATGATTAAGTCACTAGATTAAATACAACATCCTCTCTTTAGTCGATATTTGTGTTAGCAAGTATCGGTGAGCGACATTTGTAGTGGAACAGGTAGTGCATTCACCATGCCCAAGCATGTTAGCAAGCACATTTAACAACTCGTTTCGGAAAGTGAGCCACGAATATAGTATAGTTGAACGTGTTCGGGGGTGGGCCTACGCTCGTGGCGACCCTACCTCGGACCATGCCAGACATCCCATCCCTGTTCGGCGGCGGGTCGCGGGCAGACCGCTTCGACGATATCGACCAGTTCGTCCCGGAGTACCTGCCCGACCCGGACGCGTTCCTCGACGGTCACCGCGTCCTCGACGGCGACGACCACGTCGCCGTCCACCGGGTCGCTCGCGACCTGTTCGAAGCGCGCGGCGTCTACGACGTGACGTTCGGCTACAACCTCGCGCGGCTGAACCTCGACCAGCGACACCCAGACGCCGGGTTCCGCTACGCGGTGGACCGAGACGACCCGTCGGTCCTGCTCGCGGAGTTCACGCCGACGACGCCGTTTTGCCCGCAGTCGAAGACGCTCACCGTCGGCGCGTTCCGGGCGTGGAACGGCCTCGCCGACCGCCACGACTACGACCGCGTCCGGGTCCGCGTCGCACCGATGCACCAGCAGGCCGACGCCATCAACGCAGAACTCGACGCGATGGACCCGGACGACGTGCAGGCGGCCGACGAGTCAATTCGGGACGACGGGCCGACGACGAGCGAGCGCGACGGCGACGAGCCGGCGGCGCACTCGCTGTCCGAGGAGTTCGAAGCGGCGCTGAATCGGCTGTCGGGCGAAAAACAGTAGGCGTCGCTCTGTTGAAATCCTCAGTCGAGGATAGGTTCCTATGTGCGCGCTGAATACAGTGCGCGTATTGGTTACTGGCACAGCATCCAGTATGTGCGAGTTGGATTGCTCAGAACAGGTGAAGCAGCTACCGCAACCAGTCCGTTCGAGTCGGCTATTGTCAACAGGACCGACCGCGCAGAACAGCTGGTTTAGAAGGCCGGTCGGAGACCGAACCGGCCGACGGTACGGTCGAGACCGACTCTGAGTAGTGCTTCTCCCAGCGTGATGGTCAGTACGAATCCCAGCAGAATGGGCCAGACGGTCAGGTACGACGAGAGCGGATGGGGGTGTGCCCCGTATAGCCATTGAGACACTGTATTACCCAGAACCCACAGTGTTGCGAGCGGTGAGGAAACGAGGGAGAGGCGGCCAAACAGGTACAGAGGGACGGCAGCCATAGCGAACATCCCGACCAGCGAGTACAGGGAAGCGAACACGACCGCCGCTGTCCCCTGATTCGAAAAGTAGACACCCGACGAAAGGAACCACGAATGAATGATGATTGCGTAATTCGCCCCACCAAGGACCGCAACGATACGTGCGTCACGGATATCTGTGGAGGAGAGGCGCACAGTCTGTAGATCCCTTCGGCCGCGTAAAAGTTCTTCCCGGTCACAAATCGATTCATGCCAGTCCCGTTGCGACGGCTGTTTGATTCGCAGGCGCTACCCAACGACTAGTTCAGTATAGGTGAGATGGAACAAACGAACCCTCCCTGCTGAATACACCCTCTATATTCAGCACGCACATTCTGTCAGATCTAGAGGATTTCAACAGAGCCGAGGCGTCCGTTTTCGTTCATCGTGACCCCGCAGTTCAGTCGTCGTTGGCCGGCGCGAACACGAGCACCGCGGTGCTATCGACTGGGGCGCGCGGCGAGATGTCGCGGTCGCCGCCGAACCGCAGCAACTCCCCCGCCGCGACCTCGTGCGTCTCGCCGTCGAGTGCGAGTTCCATCCGCCCGGCGACGACGTGGAAGACGATGTCGAAGCCGGGGTGGGAGTGCGCCGGCACCTCGTCGCCGGCTTCGAGGCGGAGCCTGACGGTTTTCGGGCGGTCGGTCTCGAAGACGGGCGCGTGCATCTGCGGCGGGAGTTCGTCGAGCGCGGCGTGTTCTGGCATCACGAGTGAGTCGTCGGCCGCGCAGTCGGTAAGCCTGCGGCCGAACCCGTTCGGGGGAGACACGACCGGGAGCGAACGAGACTGAGGGAACGAGAACGCGAGCCAACGAGGGGCGAATGCAGGTGCGCTTTTGTCCTTCGCGTGAGTTGACGTGTTCGATGCCCTCCATCGTGGACCAAACCGTGTTCAGCGAGCCCTCCGGCGGCCTCTTTCCTGTCGTCCAGCTCTGTGGCGCGGTCGTCTTCTCGGCTCTGTACTGGCAGTATGCCATCGTGGAACAGTCCCTGTCGGGTGGGTGGCTGCTGTTTATGATAGTCGGGACCGCCCTGTCCGGACTCGCCGAAGCGCTTCCGAAGAACCGGCGCCGGGCGGCCGGCGTCCTGCGTCTCGCGGCGATTCTCGTCCTGACGAGTCTGCTCGCAATTCTCTTTCTCGCGCGCGAACTGCTCGGGATGTGAGCGTGCGAGACGCGTCTCTGACGCACCGTCTCAGTCCGCGCCGTCGTCCGCATCGACAGCCGACGCGGCCGCGCCGCCGACCAGCGACTGCGGACTGTGGAGCCAGATAACTCGCAGGAGGTTCGCGGCGAACACCGCGATACCGATGAGCACGAGCGTCCAGCCGGCCGTCTCAGCAGCCGAGGAGAGCCCGGCGAGGTCGTGTGCGATGACGGCGACGACGCCCGATCCGACGAGGCCGAAGTCGAGGCGGGCGAGGCGGGTGCTGTAGAGGTCGTCGAGCATCGGCACGGGTTCGAGGCCGAGGCGGTCGCTGTAGCGGTGGACCCAGACGATGAAGGGGACGACGTGATAGAGCGTCCCGAGCACGACGAACCCGACGAACCCGAGGAGGAACAGTGAGTCGGTACCCGGCGCACCGAACAGGCGGTCTCCGGCCAGTGGAGCCGCGAGCCACGCGGGGAGCGTCAGGACGGCCCAGCCGGCGAGCGCGACGGCCGCGACGGCGTACCGGGTGAGCATGGGCGTCCAGTCGACCGACGACTCGACGAGGCGGCGCGCGAGAATCGCGGCGACGCCGAGGAGCGAGAGGGCGACGAGCGCGCCGCCGACCCGCGCGAGCGTCGGGTTCGAGACTAGTCGGCCGCCGGCGAGCGCGACGACGCCCAGCGGGTAGCCGACCTCCTCGACGCGGCGGAGCCACACGTCGACGCCGCGGAGCTTCGTCTGGGTGAACATCGTCGCGAGTTGGTAGAGCGCGCCGACGACGGTCGTCACGACGACGCCGAAGACGGCGAGCGTGACGTGGGCCGCGCGGACGCTCGCGTGAGTCGCGCCGACGCCGGCGAAAAGCGGGCGCGTGAAGTCGACCGCGAGCAGGAAGCCGAGCGCGGTGGCGACCGCGAGAAAGCCGAGTGCGAGGCCGAAGTGGCGCTCGGTCACGTCGAAGTCGTCGAGTCGGGAGAGCGTGCGCGCGACGTTGTAGGCGAACGTCCAGAAGCCGAGGAGCGCGACGGCGCCGAAGACGGGAAGCCACGCGAACGCGCCGAGGAGGAAGCACGCCGCGAGGCCGCCGACGCCGACGCCGACGGCCCACAGTTGGACGGCCGCGAGCCGACGCGAGTGGAGGTCGACGCCGGACCAGACCGGGACGAACTGCGTCATCGCGCCCATGATGGTGACGCAGACCCACCCCGCGAGCAGGAGGTGGACGTGCGCGAGACGGGCGGTTCCGGCGACGACGCCGGCGGCGAGGCCGACTCGGAGGCCCACCGCGGCAGCGAGGAAGCCGAGCGCGACGACGAAGTGCCGGAGCGGAATCGTCATCGGTGGCTGTCGGGCCGTGTCGATGTCGGCGGGAATGGCGCTCATACGCGAACTAGCGCGGCGCGGAGCCCTACCGGTGACGCCGAACATATTCGCCGAGGATGGAGAACGGAAGGTGTGAACCGAGGTTGGCCGCCGTCCGCGCCGCTACTGCTTCGGGAACGTCGCCGCGAACTCGTTCGGACCCTGTTTCTCGACCGCGTAGTTGTCGGCGTCGAACGCGTCGACTTCCGCCTGCATCTCGTAGAACAGCGGTTTCGGGTCGTGGTCGTTGAGAATCGTCAGCGACTCGCCGGCGTCGAGGTCGTCGAAGGCGGCGTGAATCTTCGGATGGCGCTCCGCCGGGGGGAGGTCGCGCACGTCGAGGATGGTGTCTGCCATACACGTCGTACCTCGCGGGGGACCACCGAGTCGGTTACCCCGAACACGTTCGCCGCCGGGGCGGCCGCGGCGGGACCGCCCGCAGTCGAGCGCCCGGGAGAGCGATTCGTGAGTGGCGGCCGCGGAGACGACCGTGTCGCCGCCGAGATGGCCATCGCCGGCGCGTTTCCCGCGGTCGACACGGCGGCGCGCCCGTAAGCAGTCAGAACGCATATATCGCTCATTTCGGAACTACCACTAGGATATGGACATCGAAGCGAGGATTAAACGTCGGCAACGTCGAGACGGGACGCCTCGCCTCCTCGTCGATTACGACTCGCTCTCGCCGGTCGCACACGCCGACGACCCGGTGAACTGCGGGCCGGTGTTGGAGCGACTGCTCGACTACCTCGACCCCGTGTTCGACGGACATCTGCCGCCGAACGCCTACGCCTACGGCCCGAAGGGGTCGGGAAAGTCGGCGGTCGTGACGGCGCTTTTCGACCACCTCGTCCGCGCGTCGAGCGTCAGCAACGCCGCCATCCACACGACGACCCGCGTGCAGGCGACGTTCGCGCCGCGGTTCGTCTACGTCGACGCGCGCGAGACGACGAGCGCGTTCGCGTTCTACCACGCCGTGCTCGACGCGCTCGTCGACGAGTCGGTGCCGAAGCAGGGCATCAAGACGGAGGCGCTCCAGTCGCGGCTCAAAGCGACGCTCGACGGTCCCAAGACGGGTGCTATCGTCGCCGTCGACCACCTCGAAGAGCCCGGGGACGCTCGACGGCGAGACGTTCGTCGACCTCTGTGCCGGGCTTCCGAGCAAAGTCAGTTGGTTAGCCATCGGGCGCTCGTCGCCCGACGAGACGGTGCTGACCGACTACACGGCCAGACGAGATTCAGTTCGAGCCGTACCAGAGTCAGGTGCTCATCGACGTGCTGATGACCCGGGCGTCGGCCGCGGGGTCTCAGCGAACGCTCGACCACCGACTGGCTCGCGACATCGCCGAGTGGGCCGACGGCGACGCTCACGACGCGCTCGCGGCGCTGTTCGGCGCGGCCGACGAAGCGGCCCGGAACAGACATCAGAGTATCACCGCCGCCGACACCGCCGCGGGAATCGCCGCGGTGCCGCGGCCCTGTGTCTCGCTCGGCCGCGTGTTCGCGCTCCCGGAGAACCGCCAGCAGGTGCTCCACGAACTCCTCACGTTACGACCCGACCAACAGGAGTCGGTGCAGACGACGAGCCAGCACATCGCGAAATCGGTCGACCTCTCGGCGGCGACGGTCAAGCGCATCCTCTACGAACTCGCCGAAGACGGCATCACCCGCCGGGTCACGGCGGAGCGCGTCGACCGGAAAGGACGGCCGCCGAGCCGACTCGAACCGCAGTTCCCGACGGTCGTGTTCGAACGCCTGTTCGCTGCGCAGTAACCTGTTCGAACGGATCTGTCTCACAGTCGTCACGGAAATTGATAACAGAACTGTGATCAGTAACTGCGAATCAGTAATTCAATTAGAACAAACATCGCCCAAACGGTAGGCACCGTTAGCAGGTGGATGAATGTGAATACGGTGCTTGAACCATGTATGAATCGACGTACCGGTTCATCTTGACTGCGCCATTCCATTAGTTTCCCGAATAGAACTGCGATGACTACGAGCGGGAGTCCATAGCCAAACAGGAGTACTGGGACTGCGGGGCCGAAGAGGGAAGGACTCGCAGGAATTCCACCAATTCCGGCGAGGACAGTTCCTGCGGTGAATAGAACCGCTAACTGTCCTAGCACACTGATGAGCGTGAGACTTCCCGTTGAAAACGGTGCCGGTGTCTCGTACCGGGCAGCGAGTACTCGAATACAGTAGGCGATTGCTGCTGAACTACCGAAGAGACCAATCAGTGCCACGAGAGGGAGAGTTGTAATGAACCCGGGTACCCCACCTGTGGACATAATTATGTCTTCTTAGTTGATATAATATGTCTTCTGGGTAGCCCTTGGTGGAACAAAATGCAATACGTAGTTTAGTTCTGCCAAGCCCCGAGACATAACCGCTGAGTAGAAAAACTGCCCGTAGCGATTTGAGCTGTCAATATCGAGTGCTGAACCGATACCCGACTCGCACCTGTATTCAGCACGAGTCCCACAACCTCCACTAGCGGAGGACTTCAACAGGGCCCGAGTCGAAAACCCGCCGCCAACTCCGTGGTCGGCGCGGTGCAACGCTTACACGCGGGGACAGAACTATACTCCGTCCACGGTATCTGTAGGTGATGACGACCACCCCGACGCCCGTCCGTGCGCCGCCCGTCGGCGTCCCGTCGAATCGCCTCGGCGCAGCCGCGACTCCGCAGGGTGTATCGAACGCATGACAGACCCATCGAGTCGGGAGGACGACGTGGTCGACGCCATCGTCGAGACGCTCTGTGCGGCCGCGCCGTCGATTCGGGCGGGGCTGCCCGGCCGACGCGTCTACGAGGAGGGCACGAACCCGAGCGGCGAGCGCCAGTTGGAAGCCGACACCTACGCCGACGAACTGCTGTTGAAGCGACTCCGGCCCCTCGAGGGCGTCGGCCAGTACGCCAGCGAGGAGCGCGCCGAGGTCATCGACATCGGCGAGGGCGTGTCGGTCGCGCTCGACCCGCTCGACGGGTCGACGAACCTGAAACCGAACAACGTGATGGGGACGCTCTACAGCATCTACGACGAACCGCTCCCCACGGGCGGCGAGAATCTGCTCGCCGCTGGCTACATCCTCTACGGCCCGGTGACGACGCTCGTGGCCGCCCGCGACGGCGTCGTCAGCGAGTACATCCTCGAATCGGGCATCAAGCGTCCGCTCCGCGAGGAATTGACGCTCCCCGACGACCCCGCCATCTTCAGTTTCGGCGGCCGGGCCAACCACTGGTTCGACGAGTTCGAGACGTTCGCCCGCGAGACCGAACGCACCGAGGGAATGAAACTCCGCTACGGCGGGTCGATGATCGGCGACGTGAACCAGATTCTCCACTACGGCGGCATCTTCGCGTACCCCGCCCAGACTGACGCGCCGAGCGGGAAACTCCGACAGCAGTTCGAGGGCTTCCCCATCGGTTACATCATCGAGTGCGCCGGCGGGCGGTCGTCCGACGGCGAGAAGTCGCTCCTTTCGGGAACGCCCGACGGCATCCACGACCGCGTGCCGGTCTACATCGGCAACGACCCGCTCGTCGAGTCGCTGGAAGCGCGACTGGACTGACAACCCCGGTCGAGTGGGCGGCACGGCGAGTCACGTTTTCTGACGCGGCATACTCCGAGAAATAGCTGTCGAGCCGAGCGACTCATCGCCCGTTGGAGACGTGGTACGTCGAAACCAGCCATCCAGAAATAACAGATACAAACTATGTATAATTTCTATATGTTTCTGATCACGAGCGTATCGGGATTATCTACGGATGAATTCGAACATGATCTCCGTTTCATCTGTTTTTAGAGTGTGAACCGGCTATTTTCTGTTTAATTCACCGTTATTCACTCGGGATATTCAGGACGGTCTGTCGTCCTCGTTCATTTGAGATAGCCCTGATCGAAACCCGTCTATTAATGCGTTATTGGGTGATAAATCCCTGAGGTTTGGAATCTGAATCTCGATACCGAAGTTGGCATCTCCAAAATAACTGAATTATGATAATTTTAGATAACTATTGGAAATCATATATTTTTGAACGGGTGAGGATGGCAAGAGAAAATAACACCCCCAGAGGCTGCGGACCGAACAGTGAACAAAACAACAGTAGAAACTAATCGATTGAGCTTTGCGAGGTCGGATGGAAGTTGTTCTCCTACTAATCGAACGGTAGGGACGTAGTCCTCCGTCGGTCATCACCGGTCGGAGAGTAGTTCCTCGGGGTCGAATCTGGTGGCCGCGATGTGTCGGGGACCACCATCAACGGCGACTTCGTCGTCCTGTTGGTTGAAATAGTACGTGGCGAGAATCGTCCCGTCGTCGAGCACGGTTGCGCGCGGGTAGCCGAGGTCGTAGTTCGCGCCGTCGTCACGGAGAATCCACTCGCGACTCCACGTGGCACCGTCGTCGTGACTCACACGGGCGCGGATACCGTACGGTGGATGGCGATACCCGTAGATACACACGAGCGACCCATCGTACTCCAAGAGTTTGCTCGGTGCGCCAAGGTCGTTCACTCGCGAGACGAACGTCCAGTTTCGCCCGTCGTCAGTTGACCGATAGATCTCGGTCCACTCGCAGTCGACGGAAATCTTACAGCGCACGGCCGCGACGAGTGTTCCGTCGTCGAGCAGTACTGGCGAGGGACACAGCATGCGGTACTTTTCGCTCCCACCGATCTGCGACAGGAAGGTCCAGTTTTGTCCCCCATCGAACGACGCGTACACGATCGGCACGTCATGGGGGTCGGTGCTGGTTTTCCCCGTCAGCATCAACAGGAGGGTGCCATCTTCACGGGTGATGTACGACGGACGGCCTTGGATTCGCTCGAAGTCGAACATTGGGAGCCGTTTCGCATCGCTCCACGAGTCTCCCCCGTCGTCCGAGAGTTTCACCCAAGGCACTGCGTCAGAGGCAGCCGAGTGCGGAGAAGACCAACAGGCCATGAGCGTATTCTGATTCGAGAAGTCGTGCGCCTCGATGTCCGGGATCTCGTTGTAAAGGACCTGTTCGGAGGTCTCGACGTTGTCTGAGATGACACCGTCGTCTGTCCACGTCTCACCGCTGTCGGTGGTGCGCATCGCACGGATGGACCCGTAGGTCTCGATGCGCGCGTGACTCAGTTGGTTCTGCTTATTCTCGGTCGGAGAGACGACGCTCCCATACCGAACGACTTTGGCGTCGTGGAGATTCTCCGGAACGGAGTAATCGCAGTTGTGGTTGATGAACCCGACGACGATGTCGTCGTCGGTCTTCCACATCCCCGCCGTTGAACGGCCACGCTGAGAACTCATCATCACTGTGGTAGACCATAGTGTGTTCGGCACTCTGGACTCTCTTGGGTGAATCTAACATGTGTCTGTTTCACAGAGTTGGGTCGGAGATATTAAAGATACCGCAGCCGGTAGTGGAGACGGGTTACGCGCCGACGACTTCAACAAACGTCGCGTTGCAGTCCGTACATCGCATCGTCGTGATGGTTCGCGTTCGACAGCACGTCTCTTCAGTTCGCTGCTGAATGTTCGGTTCACCGTCGCAGGTCGGGCAGCGTTCGAGGAACAGTCGAAGCTCACCGAGCGCGACGCCTCGTACTCTCGAAGACAGACCGTGCCAGTTCGGGAGTTCGCTCGCCAGCGCTACCGCACCGGCCGCGTCAGCGAGGAAGGCGGCTCGTGATGGCCACCGACCGACGTGTGTCCCATTGACGGAGACGGCGAAGTCATCAGCCGATTCGTCGACAACCACGTCAGACGGATCAGCATCGACGAACGCGGACACTGAGAGCGCGGTGTCCACGTCGGAATCAATCGTGTCGATGGCGTTCGTCCACGCGGCGTGAAAGCGGTCCGTCAGGCAGAAATCGGCCCCACCGTCGCACGGTACAAGTACGCCGTTGTCGACGAGGAGGTCGCCGTGGTCGCCGTTGGTCACGCCGACTGGGTCCGAGTGCGAATCGACGGCCGTCTGTTCCGGCCCGTGTTCGAAATGCGCCATCACCCACGAAGGAAGGTATCGATGTGTCAGCGTCGGTGTGCCCGGTATCAGATACCCGCGGAGGCCGATGGCTGCGGCCGACGCCGCGAGAACGACCGCACTTAGGAGTGGCAATCCAACCCACGCGACGAGTCCAGCGAGTGCAATAGCCAAGACGGCGTTCACGCCAGTACAGGGGAGACACCGGTTCTCGCCCGTATACGCTGGGTTTCTGACTCGGTCGAGCACGACTGAATCACGCTGTCGCATCCAACTCATCGGCCACCTCGTCACACGTCCGGTCCGCGAGTCACGACGTTGTCTCGGGAGCCGAAGAGATGCGTCGCCCGAGCCTCGATAGCGAGGCGAATCACCTCGCCCTTCTCGTAGGAGTTGTCGGCCGGGAGCGTCACCCGAACCTCGCCCTGCGGTCCCTCGATAGTTGCCAGCATCTGCTTTCCGATTCGCTCGATGAGGGTGATCTCGCCTTCGAGGTCTCCGTGGTTCCGGTCAAGCGTGACGTCTTCGGGGCGGACGCCGACTGTGACTTCGTCGCCGACGCTGAGCGCCGTTGAGTCGACCACCTGGAGTTCGACGTCTTGATCGCCGATGGAGACGACGGCCACCTCACCGCTCGCGCGATCGATAGTCCCGTCGAAGAAGTTCATCGATGGGTTGCCGATGAAGTTCGCGACGAACCGGTTCGCGGGTCGCTGGTAGAGTTCGTCCGGCGTCCCGATCTGTTCGATACCACCGTCGTTGAACACCGCGATACGGTCGCTCATCGTCATCGCTTCCTCCTGGTCGTGCGTCACGTAGATCGTCGGCTTCTTTACGCGGTCGTGGACGCGCTGAATCTCCTTGCGAATCTCGACTTTCAGCTTCGCGTCGAGGTCGCTCAGCGGCTCGTCCATCAGGAACGCCTCCGGTTCGTGGACGATTGTTCGCGCTAAGGCTGCCCGCTGTTGCTGGCCACCGCTGAGTTCGCCGGGGTACTTCTCCAGTAGTTCTCGAATCTGCATGATGTCCGCGGCCTCTTCGGCGTTCTCGTGTCGCTCTTGCTTCGGAACGTTCCGGACTTTCAGCGGGTAGGAGATGTTCTCTTTCACCTTCATGTGTGGGTAGAGGGCGATGTTCTGGAACATCATCGCCAGATTCCGCTTGTGAGCCGGTTTCCCCGTCATGTCCTCGCCGTCGAACCGGATACTCCCGCTCGTCGGCGTTTCGAGGCCCGCGATACAGCGGAGCGTCGTCGTCTTCCCACACCCGGACGGGCCGACGAACGTGAAGAAATCACCTTCGTCGATGCTAAAGTCGATACCATCGACGGCCGTGATCGTTCCGGACGGCGAACTGAACTCTTTTCGCAGGGAGCTAACCTCAATAGTCATTGATTGACAACCACACGCACATTATGCGACGGGGCCATTATACGTTTCGGTGAACGCAGGACCCTTGCTGGAAGAGCGGACGAAAATGAGGGGTGACGAAGGATAGCGTGGGTGACCGTTACATCTGTCCGCCGACTTCGAACCCTTCGAGGAGGTACTTCTGGAGCGCGAAGACGAAGATGAACGCCGGGATTACCATCATCACGCTCGCGGCCATGACCTCTCCCCAGAGGGTCTGTTTCTGAATCGTGAACATGTGGATACCGACAGTGAGCGGCCAGTTTTCACTCGTCGGCATGATGATACGGGGAATCGTGTACGCACCCCACGCCGTTGCATACGAGAAGATGGCTACCGCGATGACACCGGGTTTCGCCATCGGTAGTGCGATCTCGTAGAACGCCCGGAACGGCGACGCGCCCGCCATCTGGGCAGACTCTTCGAGCGAGATGGGAACGTTCTGGAAGAACTTCCACATCAACCAGATGCCGAACGGCAAGGCGGTCGCGGTAACCGCCAAGATGAGGCCGAGGTGGCTGTTGATGAGGCCGATGCGACTCCAGAAGATGAACATCGGGATCGCGAGCAGAATCTGCGGGAACATGTACCCGAAGAGAATGATTCTCGCGAACGTCTTCTTGTGCGGGATGTCGATGCGCGTGAGTCCGTAGCCAGCCAGCGTCGACATCGATGTCGTGACCACGACGACACCCACCGAGAGAATCATGCTGTTTCTGAAGTACGTCGGGAAGTTCGTCCCCTCGAACGTGTTGACGAAGTTCTCGATGGAGAATATCTGGGGCAGCAGCGATTGCGGAACGTTGTAGATCATGTCGGTCGGCCGTAGCGCCGTACTGACCATCCAGAAGATGGGGAAGATGACGACGAACAGCTGCAGCACCAACAGGGCGTTCAGCGTCAAGTTCCACCCCGTCGACCGACCCTGGTGCGAGAGGTGCGTCAGCGGGTTCCACGGTTTGTCCACGGTCCGCTGCTTGACGTTCGACCACTTGCGTCCGATGTCGTTACGAATACTCATTCTGCACGCACCTCCTCAGACGGCTCGAAGATGCGGAAGTACAACACTGCCGCGACCAACAAGACGAGGAACAGCACGGTCGAAACGGCCGCGGCGATGCCGAGCCGACTCGTCCCGAAGGCGATGTTGTACGCGTAGATGGGTGCGGTCGTCGTCGCCCCTCGCGGTCCTCCTTGCGTGAGGACCCAGATGTAGTCGAAGGTGTTGAACATCCACACCGCACGCAGCAGCAGCACGATAAAGAACACACCCTTCAGGTTCGGCAGGGTGATATCTCGGAATCGCTGGTAGGCCGTCGCACCGGACATCTTCGCCGCCTCATAGAAGCTCTCGGGGATGGCCTGCAGTCGAGCGAGAACCATCACCGTGACGAAGATAGAGTCTTTCCAACTACTCGTGAGAATCGCCGCGAGCATCGCCGACCCTTGGTCTCCGAAGAACGACACGTACCCTTGGGTGAGACCGATCTGGACGGCGAGCTGGTTGACGATTCCCCACTGCGAATTGAGCATCCAGAGCGCCATGAAGCCGATGACGGCGTTCGGGATGAGGTACGGGAGAATTGCGAACGTGCGCGCGATATTCACGAACTTGAACGACCGGTTGAGCAATAGCGCGAGGGTCGTCCCGAAAATCACCTGAATGACGACCGAGCCACCCGCGTATATCACCGACCGGTTGAGCGCATCGTAGAACGAGTCGCTCGTCAGGAGCGACTCGAAATTCGCAGTCCCGATCCACTGCCACTCATTCGAGAAGGCGTTGATGTTGAAGAAACTCGCGCCGATGACGCCGATAATCGGAACGAGATTCACGAACGTGAAGAGTAACATCGGCGGGAGAATCGTCAGCGCGGCCAATACCTTCTTTTTTGAGAGGAACTCGAACACCTCGTCTCGTAACTCTCGAGCCCGGGAGCCATGCTTGTTGATTGTACTCATGGAACGTGCCAATTCTTCATGAACCAACGGTAAAAATCTTCCCATCAGTACAGTCACAGCTGTTCGAGAGACGAACGAAGACTCCAGCTTCCTGACCCACTGTCTCCTCGCCTCCCCCCATAGATTATTATAGGATTACCCGAGAACGTACTGACGATCATGGTATTTAGCGAGCCAAGAGTAGGCTTCGGGACGTGGCAGAACACTGATCCGGATACCTGTGCCGAGAGCGTACGAACGGCACTAGAGATGGGTTACCGACACATCGATACCGCACAGCTGTATGAAAACGAAGCCTACGTGGGCGACGGAATCGAACGAGCGGACGTCGACCGAGAAGAGATTACCCTTGGGACGAAGCTCTGGCCGGGCGACCTCGCGTCTGACCGTGTTCACGACGCAGTCGACGAGAGTCTCGAACGTCTTGGCGTGGACTACGTCGACATCCTCTACGTTCACTGGCCAGCGAAGGATTACGACGCCGTAGACACGCTCGGCGCGTTTTCGGAGCTTAGAGACGAGGGGCTGATTCGGCACCTCGGCGTGAGTAATTTCACTCCCGAACTGCTGGACGAGGCACAGGCGGCCTGCGATGCCCCAATCGACGTCAACCAGGTCGAGCTCCATCCACTCCTCCCGCAACCAGACCTCCTCGAGTACTGTCGGGGTCACGACATCGAAGTCGTCGCCTACTCCCCACTCGCCCGCGGGAAGGTCTTCGAGATCCCGGAGATCACCGACATCGCCCGTGAAAACGGCCTCAGCGAGGCACAGGTCGCCATCGCGTGGCTACTCTCGAAAGACGGTGTTAATCCTATCCCGAAGGCGTCGAGCGAGGCGCACATTCGAGGGAATCTCGAAGCCACGGACGTCGAACTCACCGCTGAGGAACTCGACCGTATCGACGATATCAACCGCGAGCTTCGAATCGCCGACCGAGACTGGGTCGACTGGTAACCTCGAACGCTCGGCGCGAATCGAACCGAGCCGAGATCTGTTTTTGCGGTCGTGCTGCGAGCGGGGCTCGAGAACTGGAACTCCCACGGCAGAACCGACGCCAGCGACGACGAGTGTCTGCTCGATGATTGTCGGCGCGTTCGTCTCAAGGGGGGCGGCTATCGAAAAGAGCGGACGGGTGGCTGGAAGAGTCCATCCGATTGGCAGGCTGTTTCGAGGTCTGACGGACAGACCGGTCGGTGCTGGCCAGCTTCTCCGTCCTAATCGTCGGCGTGGACGATTTCTCTCGTTCCTCGGTCGTGCATCTGTGAGACTGCGTCCTCGATGGCCGCGCGCTTCTCGTCACCGTCTTCGACCCCGTCGAAGGGATGGAAGAGACAGCCCGCATCGCGTCCGAGCACGTCGATCGCCGTTTTCTCGCCAGCGGGGAAGTTCGACTCGTAGTTCTCCATCGCGGCGCGGATGAGCGGGACGAGCGCGAAGTGAAGCTCTCGGGCACGGTCGTAATCGCCACGTTGTGTGGCTTCCCAGATTTGGACGGAGATTCGTGGACAGACACTACTGATACCCACGATCCCGCCGTTGACACCCAACGTGTACGTTGGGAACTGGCCGATGCTCATCCCGCCGAGCACGAAGCCGTCATCGCCGATGGCCCGGAGATAGTGCGTCAGATTGCCGAGCGTGCTGCTGACTTTGATGCCGACGACTTCCGGGACGTCCCGGACGAGGTCACCGACGAGTTCCGCGTCGAGGTCGAGCAACGACATGACGTCGTAGATGACGATTGGTAACTCGGAGACGTCCGCAATCGCGCGATAGTAGTCGCGGATCGAGTCGTTGTCGGCCATGTGCGAGCCGACGTACCCCGTCGGCGGCATGGCCATGATGAAGTCCGCACCCGCGTCACGAGCCAGTTCCGCTTTCGCGGTGGCCTCGCGCGTCTGTCGTGCGATGACCCCCGCGACCACGGGAACGTCGCCGTCCACTTCGTCGACCGCGACGTCGTAGAGTTGCTTGAGTTGGTCGTCGGTCATTCGCATCCCTTCGCCAGTGCTTCCGCCGACGACGACGCCTGAGACGCCAGCATCGAGATGGTAGCGAATCTCGTCTCTGAACGCGTCTTCGTCCAACTGGCTGTCAGCGTCGAGCGGGGTGATAAGCGGTGGATTCACGCCGTGTAGTTCGTGTTTCATCTGTTTGTTGAGGTCGTATGTGAGTCGATGTGTGGATTCGAGTGTATTTGGAGGCTGGTCTGCTGGTCTGGTTACGGGTTCCTCGAAAGGGCGCGTCGAGCGAGCCTGCGGTGGGTGTGGCTACGCATGTATTCTCATGGCCCCTTCGCCTGGTTCAGCGACTCGCGAGCCTTCGCTGCGACTTGGTCGACTGCCTTGCCCGGGTCCATGTCCTCGCTGATCACGAGTGAGATGGCAGTCGAGCCCGGCCGGGTCGTGAAGATGGAATCGACGTACGGATTCGGCGGACTCGTCTCGTGCGCCGGTGGAATCGCGTCGGTCACCGACTTCCACGCCTCGATGTCAGCGTCGGTGTAGGAGTCCGGAAGCTTCTCGCGCATGTCGATCTCCTCTTTCTGTTTCGGGTACAGCGGCGCGTTCTGAATGTTGATGTAGCGCTCGTAGTACTTCGGCTGGAAGATGAACTGATCGAGGAACGTCTTGGCCATGTCCGTGTTCGACCCCTGGAACGAGCAGATGGACTTGATGACGCCGAAGAACTTCCCCGGTCCGTCCGGCCCCGGGATCGGAGCGGCGCGAATATGCTCGTGGAAGTCACGCTCGCGTTCGATGGACTGAATCTTCGGCCGCGCACCACCGTACGTCGTATGCGCCGACGACTCAGTATGAAGTGCGTTGATCCGCTCTTCGCAGCCGATGTCCGAACCGGGGCCGGTGTAGGGCTGGAGCTGCTTGCGGAATTCGAGCATTTCGATCCAGCGCTCGCGGTTCTCTCCCTGGTCGATCGAGACCACAACCTCACCGTCATCGTTTCGAGTCGCCATGTTCGCACCGTTACTTCGGAGGAAACACTGAGCGACGAGTTCGCTACAGTAGTGCGTCGACCACGGAAGCAGCGTCGCGTCGGTCACCTCGTCCGAACCACTGGCTTCCTCCATCCAGCCAACCATGTTCTCCCAGGAGTCTGGTTTCGACTCGGCGATGTCCTCTCGGTACCACTGCAGGTACGGAATCGCGAAGAAGGGAATCGTGTAGTGTTCGCCGTCGCGTTCGAGGAACGACCGCTCGTGGGGCATGCCTAATCGGTCCGTGACCGTCTCGACTAAGTCGGTCATCGGAGCGAGCGTCCCTTGGTTCTGGAGCTGCGTCGATTGGGTCACCGACGTCGGGAACAGCTCCGGCGGGTTGCCGGATTGAATGAGCTGAATGATTCGCTCTTGGATGCTCTGGCCCTCTGCGCCGCATTCGAGGGTGACGGACGCGCCCGTCTTGTTTTCGAACTCGGCGAACGCGTCCTCCCAGACGCGCTTGAACACGTCCGAACACTCGTCGGTGACGACGCGCATCTCGCGCCCGCTGTAGTCCGGCCAGCCGTTTTCGTTCACGGTCCCCGTGGTGGTTCCGTCGCCGGATCCCGAACCCGAGCCTGAGCCCGAGCCCGAGCCATCTCCCCCTCCACCGCCAACACAGCCTGCGAGTCCTGCGACTGCTGAGCCACCCACAGCCTTGAGGACGGTTCGGCGTCTCGTAGCGGTCCTATCACTGTCTCGGCATTCGTTCGATGCCATGGGATTACGCTTCTTGACTGTAATGTAAATACATTTCTAATCCTTGTTGACATATATCACGGCGCGGCCGAACATTCATAGGCTGACAACCAAGACTCAGACGGTATGACCGAGTTGAATGCAGTCGTCATCGCAGACGATATCACCGGAGCGAACGACACCGGGAGCCAGTTCGCCAGCCGTGGGTATCGGACGAATGTGGTGTTCGATCCAAGCGCACCGACGAACTGTGACGTCCTCGTCGTCGATACGGAGACACGGGAAGCATCACCGGCAGCGGCGTACGAAACGGTTCGCGCCGCCGTGTCACAACACGACACCACGCTTCTGTACAACAAGCTCGACTCCACGCTCCGCGGGAACGTCACCGACGAACTGGCGGCAGTGCTCGACGCCGCGACGCCCGACATCCTGTTGCTTGCACCGGCGTTTCCCAGTAACGGGCGGACGACCGAAGACGGCGTCCAGTTGGTCGACGGTGACCCCGTGCTCGAGACGCTTACCGACTCAGAGAACCTGCCTGCAACGTCGTCGGTGGTCGAGCTGCTCTCATCGCTCGCGTATCCCGTCGAAACACTCCCGCTGGACGTCGTAACCAAGGGTACAGGACACGTCCGGTCGAAACTCGCCGAGATAGACCGCAACCGCGACGGGCCGGTAGTCGTCGTCGCCGACGCCACAACTCACACTCACCTTCGGTCGCTTGC
>NZ_JPES01000065.1:0-19020 GCF_000730175.1 Haloferax sp. ATB1
TGGGATATTAGGGTTCGCAACTCACCTGTTCGCTCGGTGCGAAACGCCCCGAGGTTTGGTTGAACAGGTGGACTGCTGGCCGTGCCAAACGACCGTTACTCATATCCTCCGTCGGAGGACTCTGAGTTATCTTTCTGCGAATATTCACCGCGCCATTCACATCTGCGTTCATCGTCACACCGCACGACCCACAGACGTACAACCCACGCTCCACACGGTTCGCATCACGCTTTCGACCACAACACGAACACGTCTTACTCGTGTCTCGCTCTGAAACACGGTCAACGAGGATGCCGTGTTCTTCGGCCTTGTATCCGAGCAACGTAGTGAAGCGGTCGAATTCCCATCCGTGGAGTTTCTTGTTTCCACGCTTCCCCCAGTTTCGAGCATCACCGTTCTCGTCTTCACGAATCTTGCTCAAGTCACCGATGGCGATGCGACCAACCTCGTGGTCGATACACTGCTCAACGATATGCTTGGCGAGGGCGTGCAGGAAGTGGTCTTTCCGACGCGAGAGTTTCTGCCGGGCACGGAGCGCACGGCGCGACGGGCCGTTCTCGCCCTCAGTGTCGTACTCGTCACGGGTGAAGTAGTGCTTGTCCTGTTTGAGAACGTTCCCCGGATACAACTCAGCGTCACCGTCGTCGTAGGCGATAGCGAGGTAGTTCTTGATGCCGAGGTCGATTCCAGCCGTGTTGTCGCCGGGTGCGTCCTCGACAGGAATCTCGACTTTGCAGACGAGGTGGAGTTCCCATCGGTCGCCGTTCCACACGGCTCGAACCTGCTGGATGTTCTCCACGGTCACGTCCGGGCGCGTCTCGTACTCTGCGAGGATGAAGTCCGAGCGGTGGTTCTTGAGATTGAAGCCTTTGCTCAGACGGAGTTGGTTGTGCTTGGAATCGTGCTTGATACCCATCTGTTTCCACGTCACGGTGGAGCGTGGATGATTGTCGCCTCGCTTTCGGTAGCCGGGGAGATTCGCGTCTGTGTCGCCGTTCTTGCGCTTTTTGAACCAGCCGGTGAACGATTCAGCGAGTTCTTCGAGAACGCGCTGACTTGACTGAGAATGCAGGTCACTGTATCGTTCGTGGTCTTTTAATTCGCGCTTGAGGTCGGCTTCGGACGGAATCTCGCCAGTGTCATCCCATTCTTGCTGGATGTGGTAGCGGGCGACGTTCCACAGTTTGGATGCTGAGTGTCCGCAGTCATCGAGGTCGTCACTCACCTGAGAGTGGTTGACGATTTTTGCTCGATAGGTGCGGGTTGTTTCCAGCATCGGACTGTGTTCATAAGCACTTATGAGAAATAATTTATTAAAAGTAACGACCGAGACGTAGAATATCCGGTCTGCAATCGAACGTGGTTAGTGGAGGAGTTGTCGGCTGTATCCCCGCCCTGAAGGGTGAGGTTTTAGCCTTGAAACTTCCATAACCCACGTCCCTGTATCATATAAAGCCTCAGTCACCCTGGTGATTGGACATGATCTGTCGGTGTTGCGTCCGGACATTTCGTGGTCTCCGTCACCCCTGCTGGGGGCGGAAAACGCTACCAACCGGTAGCTGTCTTACAAGAACCACCATGCAGCGTATCTTGGTGAGAACACGGTATTCAGTCAATACGCTCGTCAGGTCGAAGTAGACGTATCTGTCGGGTCGTGTAGCTCCCAAAGCATCTCGACAGCGAGTGTCCCGATTCGGACGCCGTCAACATGTTCCACGTCAAGATCAACAGTTGCTGTCCGAAAGAGGTAACATTCGACGAGAATGCGAGATGCGACAGTCCGGACGGTCTCTTCGTCATAGCGGGCAAGAACGCCCGTCATCATCTCGTCGAAGTGGGCATCCTGTTGGTCGGTACGCGAACTGTGCCCACGATCAAGCAGGAAACAGCAAACGTCCTCGAACGATGGGTGGGCTGGATTTCCTGTCGCCTCATAGACTGGGTAGGGCGCGTCAGTCTCCGTCACAGGTCTTCCTCTAGTGACGATGGTCCCCACTCGTCCCCAGACCGTTGCTGGCGGACGTAGTGGAGCACTGAGTCGAGTGTCTCAGTATCCTCAATTTCCTCAAGCAGGCCCGCGAGTTCGCTTAGCCGTTGCTGACGATCGACGATTTCTGGATCGCCGTGCTCCGTCTCGATCGCGGCCACCTCGACGTGGCGGTCCTCGCTCCACCCACACGTCCAGCACTGCCGGTGGAGAATGACTTCTTCGCCCTGTTCGGTATCGAGAATTGCGTTGGCAAGGGGCGTCGATGGCGGCCGCCCGGGGCCGACCTCTCGAGAGACGTACGGCTCACCACAGTCCGGACACTCCATACGTCAAAGTCGGCTGGCATGCGCCTAAATCGTGTGGATGGGTCCACGGCGGGTCCACTCTCGGCCGACAGAAAGCACTTATCCGACCCTACTATACAGAACGAGCATGCATTCGTACTCGTTGGTCAGGAAACCACGTATTCGGTGACGCGGTCCGCACGACCTCGCCCCCTGTGGGCTCGTAGCGGGCTGCATCCTGGATACGTACATCACCATGGATGACGCTGAACTCCTCCGACGCGAACTGCGTGCCGCACGCGATGAACTCGTCCGCAAGGGCGCCGACGAGGCCGATGATCCAGTCGCGGCCGCAAGCCAGCTTCCGCTCATGCCTGAGCGTGATGACGAGTTCCTCCGGCTCGCACTCATGAGCGTGAACGAACTCGAAACACACATCGAACGTCTCGAGCGAGACCTCGATGACCTCAAGAACGGTCTCGACCACCCCGACGACTAATCCACACCGACGCTGCTGGAGCGGTATCCGTCGGTCCCCTCCAAGAGGGATACAAACAACGTCGGTGTCGCAGTCGTTCAGTCGATCTACAGACGTGTCGGCCACGCGCGCCCCATACCCGACGCTACCTCAGACCCAGTCAACCACTTGAATCGACTCACACCAAATCCACGATGAAGGTCTATCCAAAAATTCCACGCTACGACCACCCCATCGTTCCAGACGACTTCTTCGACGCAGACGACCTTGTCGTCGTCGAGAAGTTCGATGGGAGCGCCTTCCGCTTCGCACTCTACGACGAGCGCTATGCGGACGCTATCCGAGTGCTGTCAGTAAGGCCGCGGACGGAGACGGGAGTCTCGTCTTCGGAACACGTCGGTCCATCATGGGCTGCCATCGTGACTCACTTGGAGAGGTTGACGGGGCACTTCACCGTGCGGTTCGCTGCCTCCGTGACGGCGTCGACACGGAGGCGCTTCGACGCGTACACGATGAATACGCGAGCCCGCTTGTCGTCTATGCGGAGAATCTCGTCTACTCGACGCTCGACTACGGCTACACCGACCGCGAACTCCCAGCACTCATTGGTTTCGACGTCCTCCCGTTTGATCGTATCGAGACCTACACCCCCGCAGGGAACCCCTACACGGAGACTTTCGCGGGATTCCTCGACACACCCACAGTCTGGCGTATCCTCGAACGCATCCGCCACGAAGATACCCCGAGCGAGCGCTCGTTCCTCCCGGCGACAATCCTCGAAGAACAGAGTACTATCGATCCCGAGTCATTCGACGTGCCGCCGTCGTCACTTGCAGCGGGCGTCCACGCAGAGGGTGTCGTTGTGCGCAGCGACACGTATGAGCGCCGCGTGAAAATCGTCCGTGAGGCATTTCACGAGTTGAACCGTGAACAGTTTGGCCAGAATCCCGATGAGGCCGAAACGGGTGCGGAGTATCTCGTTGCAACCTACTGTACGCCGGCGCGTATCCGGAAAGAGGTCCGAACGATGGTCGTCGAAGATGGCCGCGAGTTCGGCCAGCACCTCATTAATGACCTTTATCCGCGAATTGTTGAGGACATTTGGGCCGAAAACTACCCCGAGATTATGCAACTCGACAGGGCGATCGTGCCTGGAAACGTCTATCCACTCGTCGCCGAGCGCTGTGTTGCCGAACTCCGAAAGATACAGACGAACGCTATGCTCAACGACGCCGACCCTACCACGATCTGGCAGCACCTCACCGAGTGATGACCGAGTATCCACGTGATGAGATTCGCAGGCGGGGTGGCGACCCTGAAGACATAAGCGACCGCTATCGCGACCAGAAACCAGCGTCGATCTCTGTCTCGTGGGCTGACTTCGTCGAAACAGTCTGTAACGAGGACGACACCATCGAGTACATCACGGCAATCCAAGAAGCACTCACGAGGCTCAGACGTCGCAAACGCGAGTGTGACATCGGTATGCCCATCTCAGCGCAGTGGGAGACCGACGTCCAACAGCGGCTGATCGCGAAGTACGCGTTTGCGATTCCAACACGCGAGGCACTGGAGTATCTGCGCGAGCAGGGGCCACTCATCGAACTCGGGGCATGGAAGGGCTACTGGGCGTCCGAACTCGACAACTGCGGTGCCGACATCACTGCCTACGACATCGATCCAATCCTCGATCCGTGGTTCCCAGTCGAGTCTGGCGACCAAGATGTCTTGTTGGAGTACAGCGAGACGGAGACACTCGTCCTTTGTTGGCCACCAGTCGGGCCGATGGCCTACGAGGCACTCCTCCTCCACGACGGTGACGTCGTCTACATCGGCGAGCGACCCGGAGAGGGATACAAGGCGTTCGCAGATATGCGATTTTTCGACGTCCTTACCGCTCGTTACGAACACGTCGCCCAGATCGACCTGCCGAGCCATCCGGGTGCAACAGACGATCTGCATCATTACCGGCCGCTGGATTAAACGTGTGCAGACGCTAGATCCAATCCGATCGCAGTTGGGTATCATTCGGAGGGCCAACCCAAGAGTAACCAGCATCAGTTGGCAGCTCGATAACGACTACTGCAGAACGCCCTCGTCGAACACCACTCCAAGGGCGTGTATCGATGATGAGCCAACAATCGTCACAGTCCTGGTGAGCACGCCCGTCCGGGTTCGCCGCCGACTGGACTGCGCAGTCGACGCAGACCGAATGAGTGACCCATTCGTCCTGTCTTGGTGTGGGCCACGCTAGTCTCGGTCTCGGGCGGGGGTGTCACAAAAAGGGACACCCCGTGAGCGTCTGCTGTCTCACTCGTCGTCCACGTCAGCACCGCGGCCAGCCGTCCAGCCACGGTGGAAGACGGCCAGCTGCATCGTTGAGCCAAACGCAGTGCTGCTCGGCTCGTGAACCAGAACGCGGTCCTCGGGGACCGGAGTGACGATGTCCGCGTCGATGAGCTCGCTGACAATGTACTGGGCCGTTCCGTCGTCAAGGTCTGCCATGTCGACGCTGCCGGCATCGCGGTCCTGGATAAGCTGTTCTTTTTCGAACTGTTCGTAGTCGCAACTCGTGTCGTCGTGCGGATCGGGACTAGGCATAGAGAGTCACGCAGCGCACCCTATTGCGTGCTGTACGTCTCACGGTGTGCACGAGAAACAGCCCAGTCGGAGAGTCAGTCCAGTTGCAGGTTGCGATAGCCGACAACGTTGCCGTCGTCGGTAATTAGCACTCATCGAGGAGTGAGATACCGTGCTCAACCACAGCGTCAGTAACGAAGAGACTCGTTTCAGTCTGGAGTGCTCGCATCAGCTTAGCCGCCGCTGATTTCTCGAGTTCTCCCCGTGTGAACGCAAGCACGAGAATCCCAATCGAGCCATGGACTTCCACATCGCGATCGTTCGCAGCGTCTCGTGCTGCAAGGTCGTCGGTCAGGAGTACGGCAGCGCGTTCAGATGCGATGGCGAGTGCAGCTGTCTCACCGGGATCCAACTCGACGCCAAGATCAGTTGTGTCACTCTCGACTAGTTCGTACTCAATGGTTTCGAGCGCAGGTGGGACCGTTCCCGCCTCGAGTTCTTGGTAGACAGTCTGTGGAATCAACAACTCATCGACGACCGAGAGCAAGCAAGCGCGTCAATCTCGTCGAGATGAATAATAGGGCCCGCATCAGCAACCGCGAGGATCACGCATTCAGTCCCCACCGAACGTCGTCTTCGATAGCCTGTACCTCCTGCTCTGCTCGTTTGACGCGGTCTCGACCGACGAGGTTGATTGCGGTCTCGCGGTCGATTTCGTCGTCTATGTATCGCGAGAGAACGAGGTCAACCCAGAGATCTTCGACGCCGCGTTCCAACGCCTGTTCAAGGATCTCTGATTCGGGGATGCCCCGCGCTTCGGCGATTTCTTGCACCCGTTCAGTAAGATCCGTGGCCATGGGTAGATGATTGCTCTGTGGTGGCGTAAACATCTGTGGACACCCTATGGGAGGTCTCAGAAACGACCTTGGACAACCGTTTCGTTCATTCTCACATCGACATCGTCCGAACCCCACTCTTCGCGAGATGGGGTTCCGTTGGCGCGTAGCGGTTGCACCACGGAGTGAGCAGAAGTAGCTGCGAGGGAGGTGTCATCACGACTAGACAGCAACAGAAACTAACCCCGAGACACAGCAACAGATCCGAACTATAGGTATTTCTCAATGAGTAAGTCGGCGAAGATGCTCTGTGGACGGAGGAGTGGGTCTGCAATGAACGAACGGTGTTCGGTCCATAGTTCGTCAAAGACTATACGAGGCTGATCAATGTGCGCCGCTGCGTCCTGGAATGCGTCTTGGAGATCGTTGTACCCGATGAGTTTGTTCGGGTCAGCATCGGGATCCATGTTGACGAGACGTCCGACCGACCGATTTGCTTCCGAGGAGTTCAGCCGAATTCCTCCAGTCTTCACGAGTGCTTGGAGGATATTCGTATCGAGGGCGACGTGAAGGTCATTGCGCCACTCGGGATTCACATTGAGGACGTCAACGGCAATGCGAAGGAACTCGTTGGCGATCTTCTGACCGATGTGTTTCTGCTCATATAGTCGACGAAACGCTTCGTCTCGGCTGTCCAAGGAGAGAACTGAAGTGGGATCGATGTTGGCCACGAGTATTTCGTACGCTTCTTGGCCCAGGGGTTGAGAGCGGGCCTGAATCACGCGTTTGAAGACTGTATCTAAGTCCTCCGTGGAGGGTGGAATCGACACAGAATAGACGAGCTCGAATTCCGATCGTGTCTCTCGACGATGCCGATTGACGACACCCTCCTCGTCGAGTCGCTCTGCAAGTCGACGAATCCGAGTTCTGTCAATGTGCACGAAAAACGCTAACAGCTGTGGTAGTAATAAATCTAATCTGAGTGAGCCTCCAGAGACGGGCGATGTCGCCCTTGGCACGGTTTGCGGCGTGTGACACGACTTCACGACTTGGTCTTGACCACAGTAACCAGCGAAGCGGGAGAGAGTGTAGGACACTCTACCTGCACCGCGGTTGACCGTTCAGTCGCGGTCAAAGACAGCGAGCTATAGTTTCTCGAACTGTGTGGAGTAACACTCGTGTCGTCGAAGAGATTGGGATCAGCCATAGTGAGTCACGCTGCGCATGCTGTCACGTGCTGCATGTTTCTGGCGTTGAAGAGACGTATCGCGTCTCGTTCGCATCGTACAGGATCTGCAGTTCTGCGAATTCATCAGAACCCGGTGGACTGCAAGACACTAAAACGCAAAGTGTTCTAGAGACGCCGATAAACAACCCATGCGAGACTGTGACTCTTACTCACTTCACAGGGCAGCTATCCGGTCTTCAATGTCGTCGAGGACGAGTCGAAGCACGTCGCGATGGTCGGTCAGCCACGAAGCGTCGTCGCCGGGGTGGGGCGAGTCGGCGGGGAGTCGGAAGAATTCTGTTGGCTTACTCGTCTTCGAGTGCGGCGTAGATCTCTGCGTGGCGGCGTCCGTCAAGTTTCCCCATCTCAAGGGCGATCGCATGACGTTCCTCGTCGCTATCGGCCGCCTGATACCGCTCGTATAATCGGCGAACTTCTTCATCGACCGTCGCCGAGGAATCGGTGCTGGACGCCATCTCTGTGTCGAACATACTCTGTGTGTCCCTTTATCAGTTGCGACGAGCGCACGCTCGGAAGTAGATCACTGCGGTCTCAGTGTCGACGGCGGATTCATCGGTCGCAAAGCGGTGCAGTAAGGCGCGAATTTCGTCACCGTAGTCGAACGTGTACCCGTTCAGCATGTAGAAGACGACTACCGTTCGGAGCGCCGTTCGCTTGTTCCCGTCGACGAACGGATGATCCGCAACAAGAAGCCGCATCAGATGTACCGCTTTTTCATGCAGTGTCTGTGGAACCTCCCCAAAGTATCCTTCAGAGACGTACTGCACTGCAGATTCGATTGCGTCCTCCGATCGAATTCCGGGTTCTGTGGCGTCGCCCTCGTCAACGATCTGCTCGTGGAGATCGAGAATGAGCTCGACCGAAGGATACGCGACGTCGTCAGTCACAATTGCGACTCTCTCGCGCTAGCCAATAGTCGTTTCTTCCGTGTTGTAACACTCGACGTCCGTCATTTCTCTTGGCAGTCGCTACGGGCGCGTTGCTGACGGGCACGTTCGTAGCGTGTTCGCTCCTCGAGAGCGGTCGCCCAGTCGCCGAGGTCACCGTATATGTCATCGATCGTCCGGTCGTCGCTCGATTCGGCAGCGACGACGGCGTCGACGGCCGCTGGCGTCGGAGCACCATACGTGTCCTCGTACGCCTCGATCCGCGAGCTCAGTTCCCGAACGCGCTGCTGAAGGTCTTCGATGGAGTGGTCGGCCGCGAGCTGGTTGATTCGCCGCCACTCGAGGTAGGCGTCGTTGCGCTCGTATGTGGCCGGATGACCGTCGTGGCGCGTGACGATACCGAGTTCACTGAACCAACCCAAATATTTCCGAGCCGTTTTCGGATCACAGTCGGCGACGTTGGCGATGGCGCTCGCTGTTGTCGGCTCGCGAGTCTGGAGAATGGTCCCGTAGATGCGTTGCTCAACGTCGTCGCCACGAAACACATCGTCGAAAGCAAGCGGGCCGCCCGCGGCGTACCGATCGGTCAGTCCAAATGCGACGACAGCACTTACGACCATCCGAACACAGTTCGCCACCACCGAGGTGTTTGATCGAGTATAACCCAAGTTCGTCTTGGAAGAGAGGCCTATGTCCGTGTACTTAGTCGATGATTTCGGTGTCTTCCGACTTCCGAAGCTCTGCGAGGGACCGTTGCCACTCCTCCCACCGGGTGTCCCCACTCTCATCAGTAGCGTCGATCGTCTGTAGTTGCTGTTCGAGAACAGCTGCTAACTCGTCGGGGTTATCCACCGACCAGAAATCCCGAGAGATTGGCGAATTTATGAACTCCGTATTAGGGCTCAACGAGACGATTTGGAGTTGTTCCGGTGCGTTTTCACAGAGCCGCTGGAACCACGTTTTCGCGAGAAGCGCTGGGTCAACGATCCAGATGAAGCAGTAGTAGAGTTCATCAACTTCTGCAATTGGCTTCTCCTTTGTGTTTTCAAAGATGACGAGTTGTAAATCCAGTTCCAACGTTTCCGAGACGGATTCGAGGCGTGATTGGATCCTCTCCGGGTCGTATTCCGCGCTATCAAAGAACGCGATCTGGACGGTCGTCTCTGCCTCTTCCTGGTCCGAATTAGTTGGCCGGTCAACACGCGGCGAGATTTTCTGTAAATCGATAACCGACACCTGGTCCATCCGATATCGGTCCCCGTCACCGTACGCAAGAAGATCAAGAAGGGAGTCCTTTCCACTCCAGTCCTGCAACACGTCATGTTCGGCGATATCCTCTTCGCCTCCGTTAGCGAACCGAGATAGCCGCTTAAGGGCCGTCTGGTCGTTTGCCACGTCAGTCATGAACGTAGGCCATTGAATACTTATCACAACGAACTTCGCGAGCTGTAGCAGGGTTATCGTATCCCCGATTGGTTCCTCGTCCTCACCCGCAAGTAGTCCCTCAGACTCCGCGAGCACCGCTCGAAGCCGATATAAGTTGAGGAATCGCTTTACCTGTCGTGGGTTGTTTTCGAGAGCGGGCGCCGCCATTTTCACCACGTCGTCGAGCGTCGCTTCGAACCGCGGAGAAAGTTCATGTTCCCAGATCGCTTCAATGTCGCTTCTGTCAGTGTAAGTCTTCGTCTCCTCCTCTTCGTCGAGGATGTCCCTGCGCACAAGCTTCTGGATATCCTCTCCTTTCGGCTTGGGAACAATGAAGGGGATCTGAATGAACTTCTCCAGATAGCGGTAGCCAAACTCTATCGACTCGTCCTCGGTGTTGTCATTAAGATAGTCGAGGAGTGTATCGTGCTTTGCGGCGATCCCTGCAGCAACACGTTCTCGATCTAATCCAATAACGAAGATGAGCTTAGAGTTGTTCGACACCATTAGATTTATCGACCGCATCAGATCGGCCGCCTTCGGGACGGTACACCGGTCGACGTCGTCCATAAAGACGTATACTGGATCGTCGTCGGCATAGACGTCAAGTATGCGTTCGAGATCCGACTGAAACACCTGCAGGAACTCCGTCCGTTCCCGATAGGACGGGTCGTTTACATGTCTTTCAAATGATTTGTTTACTGATGCAGCCCACACTCCGTACACACGGCGACTGAGATCAACTGCGGCGAGAATACTGACCACGACGCCGCTCGTTCCTAACCAGAACCTGAAGTTCAGTCCGGTCTCGGGGAACCTCGCGGCAAACAAGTCAACGCCGACAATTAACCAAAACCACAGGCCACCCAGAACTACGATGATGGACACCACCAAGATGGCCGCAAGCTTCGACAGGGCGCCGTTACTAGTTTCGGCGAGGAGTCGGCGCCAGCTGATGGCCGTGAACTTCGCCGGGCGCTTGTACCACGGAACGCTGTTCTTGAGGGACTCAACGAACGTGAGTGCGAATGACGCCCATAGTGCCTCCTGCTGCTCGTGCTTCCATGGGTTGAACTCAACTGTTGTCTCCCCGTCCTCTTCCAGCTCTCGTCGGAGCTGGCGCATGAAGGACGACTTCCCGCTCCCCCATTTACCCTCGACAGACAGCGTCAGTGGAGGCTCCGTTTCTTTATGCGTGAGGAAATACTTGACCGCAGTAACATAGGGATGGAACCCGAGTTTGTCGATTTCGGCTGGGTGGTCATCGGTGGCCCCGAAATGCATGTCCGAATTCTCATCCGCGTCCCCACCCATGGCTAACAGGTTTCTTGACATGTTACAAAACAGTTGTCTTCTGATATATTGCTGCCACCTCTCACTTAGCTTCCCGACCGATGATTAGAGCGCTACATGTTCGACTCTTTGTCTACTGACGGACTGGCGGACAGATCGCGGTGTCGCACGACGAGTTTCGGCGCGGTTACCGAATTACGTCGACATCATCGTCACTATCGTCGTCTTTCCCACCGTCCACGACTGGATCCGTCCGATCCCCGGCCTCAGTTCCGGGTTCTGGTTGGGGTCCTCTAGTCGTCCTAGGCTGTGATTTGTCGGTCTGCTTTTGCGTGGATGGGGCGAGCACCTGCGCCGACTGGACGCCGGTCATGATGGCCATAACCCGGACCTTACCTTTGTACTCATCCTGGATGCGAGCACCCCAGATGACGTTCGCAGAGGCATCGAGCCGTTCGGTAATGTTGCTCGCGATCCCCTCGGCCTCTTTCAGCGTCAGGCCAGGTCCGCCTGTTATGTGGACTAAGCCGCCGGATGCGTCGCGGTAGTCCACGTCGAGAAGCGGATGATTCACCGCGTCGTTCACCACTTCCTGGATCTGATTATTGTCCTGTGTCTCGCCGACGAGCATCACCGCGACGCCGCCCTGATCCATAATCGTTGCAATATCGGCATAATCTAGGTTGATGAGGGACGGTTGGGTGATGGTCTCCGAGATGCCCTTGACGGTCTCGGCGATGATCTGGTCCATAACGGAGAACGCCTTCCCGATAGGGAGGTTGGGCACATAGTCAAGCAGACGGTTGTTGTCGAGGACGATGATGGAGTCGGCCTCGTTGCGAAGTTTCTCCAGCCCCTCCTCTGCCTTCACCGTCCGGGCGCGCTCAACGTTGAATGGGATCGAAACCATGCTCACAACGATTGCGCCCTGCTCTTTAGCTATCTTCGAGACGACGGGGGCCGCGCCGGTCCCCGTGCCGCCACCCATACCAGCGGTGACGAACACGAGATCAGCGTTGGCGAGTACTTCCTTGATGGTTCCCTGAGACATCTGGGCCGCGCGCTCGCCCATTGAGGGGTCACCACCGGCACCGAGTCCCTGTGTGAGCGACTTGCCAACGAGAATCTTCGTATCTGCCTCGATCATCTTCAGATGCTGTTTGTCGGTGTTGATGGCGACTATGTCCGTTCCTTCGACACCGATTTTGTACAGTCGGTTGACAGTATTATTTCCCGCACCGCCAGCCCCGACGATGACGATCCGAGGGTCTACGAATTCTTTGGTATCATCCGGTCCGGGGTCCGTATCCCGGCTTTCAGCCTCCGCATTCTCGAGCGCATCCTTGACGAGGTCTTGCATTATGAGCACCTAGGATGGTCATCGAGTATGTCTGCGGACTCATTCACAGAGGCTGTGTTGTTGCCGAGGGGTTCGGCGAGGAGTGGCTGGGGACCACGGCGAGTCACAGCCGTGTGATCCATTTTGGATAGACGTAAGAAACTATCACGGGGCCTCGAGGGCTGGAAGTCCTCTAGTGATCGATATCGATCAGCGATCAAATTCCTTGCTCTCATTCGTGGCCCCCAATCGATGTTTCACGACGTGTTCTTGAACCAAATACAATACCTATGATACTAATAGTTCCGCTTAGTCCAGGGAGTAATATTCGGATCGTATATTCGGCGTTATTCTGATTCCCGTAGATTTCATGCTGAAATCGGAGGCCGTGACGGTGGCAGGCCGCCTACAACCACAGCGTCCCATTGACGTGAAAGACTGAGCTGTCGACGAGGATTCAGTAGGAGACCTCCCGAATAACTGTGTCCCCGTATCGTTCGATAGCCGTGGCAATCGTGCATCGAGATGTACATCTGGGAGACCCGTTCGCGGGGCAGCCGCACGGTCGAGCAGCCGCTCACAAACCCTGTCGACAAATGCATGCGCGGGATTGCTAGTTCGTTCTTGGACGTCGTACACAGTCGTTTCAACAGGGCCGCGTAGCGGGAGTATCTCAGTATCAACCCATGTTGCGGCGACGTGGTCTCACTTCAACCACGATCGTGTTCGCTCCCACATTGACGCAGATTCCGTGTCACGATCTCCATCCTGTTCACGAGGTGCTGCTGCCTCGACACGCTTCTCAAGCCGGTCAACAGTCGCTTCTAACTCCTCAATGTACGCCTGTTTTTCCGCGAGGGTCGCCTCAAGCGTTTTAACTCGCTCAGTCAACACCCGGTTCTTCTCGGCGAGATACGCCTTGTCCTGCGTTGATTGCGGTCCCACACTCTGTGCCGTCGTAGTCTCGTGATCCTCACGGGGCTGCGTGTCTGGATCGTAAAACTCCGACGTCTGCTGGACTGCTCGTTCAAGTGTCTTCTCACCGTACGTTGAGCCGTCTGCATAGTGGACTTCGTCCCATTTCTCGCGATACAGCCCCGATTCCCGAAAGAGGCGATCCATCTGTGGATGATTCCCGCCCGTCCAGAACGCGAGCAGACAGCAAAGTGCCATATCTGCCTCCGAGTGGCTCTCGTATCCACTCGTCTGGCCGCGCCACAACCGGTCGAACTTCTCACCGTTCGCTGCTTCCCTCGCTTTTGTCAGCACAACCTCGTCATTGAGGGCAGGCTCACTCGCGTCATCACGTGCTGCTGTGGGTGGTGTTGCACTCGGTGGCTCCGTTGTCGACGCAGTATCGGGCTGGACGTATTCACGATGGATGTCGACAAGTGCATCCTGCCGATGTGTGATCGCTGTCGGCGTCCCCGCAACGTGGGCACCGGTTACTGTAAAGAAGCGCGCCGTATCGTAGCACTCGACACTCCCGCGGCGATTCCGCCTGCAGGGAGTTTTCCTGCAACGAGGATGTGGAAACCCGTTCCCGATGGCGACACCTCCGTGTAGGAATCTAGCTGTGTGATTATCGCCTGTGCGTCGTCGTCAATCGTACCCGTCTCGGGGTCTCGACAGTCGTCTAAATCCACACCGACAAACGGGTCGTCATCGGTGAACACAAACCCAATCCCATCAGCGTCGTCTGACTCGACAGCCGCAACCGCAGTATTGAGATCAGACCATGTCACAGAATCAGTTGCCGAACCGAAGCCGCCAGTTGCAGGGTTGACGTGGACCTTCGTCGCTTTGTCATCTCGCATCTCACTCCGCCAGCAAACCCACTGCTCACGCTCGCGAAGTTCGGGTGGCAGCTGGTCTATATCGAGGTCAATTTCATCACACATTCGTTGTTCCTCGCTGACTCGCAGTCATCTCAGAGTCCAAATACGTCTGCATTGTCTGGTCACTTTGACAATACCCAGTTCCGACGGGGTCCCCCCTGTCTATACTAGTCGGATTCTGTCGTAACCGACAATCCGAATCTGTCCAAGATACGCCGTTCAGTCCCGCTATTATCCGAATTCTATCGTAACGGCTGTCGTAACTCTGGGCGATACTATCGTAACCTGTCGTAACCATCCGCCTGAACACTCCTTCGGCCGGTTTCTTGTTGAATCGGCCGTTGTTCGTCTGACCGGGGACAAACGCTGACAGACCAGTATCAGTCATTAGATAATTCCTCCTGAGTGAGGGCGAGCCCATCGTAATGACGAGTTGTGGCATTCCCGTCTTTCTTGACCGTGCTATCGAACTCAACGTGCTGTCTCAGCCGGCGTGTGAACCACCGCTTTGAGTCCGGTGAAAGCCCCTGTTCAGTCACCCACGACTGATAGCAGTTGTAAACCCGTTCAGAGGAGACAGATCCGTGGGCTGTCTCACGGAGGAACTCCTCTGCAAAGCGGCCCACAACAGCATCAGGGTCGTCTGCAAGCTCCGATACGTCGACCAGAGACTCGTCCGACTCGTCTGATGTGAGGGTTGCGGCTCTTTCGGCCGCTGCGGTATTGGATCGGGTTGGCTGTGCGACGAGATCCAGCTCCGAGAGGTCACTCAAGGGCCGTACTGTGCCGTCCCGATAAATTACTGCGTCACCGTCGTTCCGAAGAATGACGATAAGATACTGCTCACTACTGAATCCTGGATACGGCAGTTCATCTTCGGGGACGAATGGCCGCTTGAGCTTAGTCCAGTCAGCAGTAAACGCCTCTTTCGAGTCGTAGACATACTGCTCGCCCTCCGCGTAGACGACGTACTCATCAGCCGCGGAGTCATAGCTGTAAACCGCAGGCAGTCGACTCTTCGAGATTTCGTCTAATGACTCAACTCGAAGCAGTTCACCCCCAGCACCGTCTTCCAAAACAAGGCACCCATCGACTCGTGACCAGATCGTCTGTGCGCTCTCAGGTGACACGGGTCGAAGTGCCGTCAGACCACCCTCCTCGCTCGCACCACCATTGAACGAGATCGTTGTATCAGTCGTATAGAACCGCGTGTCTCCTGACAGGAGTTCACGAAGCGGTGACGACAGCACCTGTTCGACACGTTCTGCCCAGTAGGTTCCGGCTCACCAGCCCGAACGACAAACATCGGGATTTCCCCCGCCTCCTGTGCTTTGCGGAGGTTCGTGAGGACTTTCGCAGGCTTCCCTGGCGTTGTCGTCTCGACCTCGATGGCAAACGGAGCGTCAAACGCAGGGTGCGTCGCACGCCCATCCGGTTTCTCGCTCCCGTCTTGGCTGAGTATCGATACTGTACAGCCATGGGTCGTCAGTTCTGCTTCGATCTGTGCAAGAGCAGCGTCATGCTTCGAACTACCAGCAGATTGGACTGCCCCAGTGTCGGGGGAAGCAACCGCTTCGCCCGCTTCAGTAAGACGAATCACGAGTTCGTCTTGGTCGAGGTGAACCGTCGTTTCAAGGAAGCGAGAGCGCTGGCGAATCGTCGATAGTTCGTCGTACGTCGGTGCATCACCACCTGATTCGTCACACAGACGGCGGAGTTCATCATCAACGGTTTCGACTGAAACCCAGCCGTTTGCCTCACGTTCGGACAGCCGAAGTTGCACCGCTCGAACGACTTTCGCAAGAGCCGTGTCGAGTTCCCCATCAGTAATGTCAAGCGTGGTACTGAGTTCGTCGGGGAGTTCTGTCGCCGGTGCCTCAGTCGTGGTCACGCCGTACGTCTCGTCAACGCGGCCCTGCATCCGACTGAGCGTCTCACTAAACCGAGACTCTTCACTTTCGGTAAGAGGACGGTCGCTCTCAGGATGCCCATCCGGAATCGGCAGCGGAGCGAGACTGAACGGATACGGCCCAGTCTCACCGAAGATCGGACTTGGAAGATTCGCAATCCACTCACCACGCGGAAGTGACCGGATTCGGTTCGCGAACGCTGTTGGGTCCATCTCCTCGTGAGCCATCGCCCTAGCGAGCTCACGGTCAACGTTGATCTTCCCCACAATCGGACTCCCGATATTGTTGAGGACGTTGAGATAGGCGCGCCGCCCCCCTTCCGCTTTCATTTGCTCGGGGAACTGCATCGAGAGCCCGACTGACAGCCGGAAACTCCGCCCTTGCTCGAGTAGTGTATTCATGACATCCGAAACAGCAACCGACGCTGCCTCATCAATCAGGAGATTAACCACGTAATCGTCCGGCCGCTTACCGACATCCTGGTTCTCTTCTTTCAGGGCGTCCTCGAGGTTGGTCAGAATCACACCGGTCATGACGCGAGCAGCATCCTCACGGAGATCACCCAGATCAAAGAGAATCACCGTATCGTCGTCGATGACATCGCGGAAATCAAACCGTGGCTCGGTGTTGTTGAAGATTCGACGCAGGTGTGTGTCATCCGAAATAACTGAAAGACGATTGCCGACACCACCCAACA
This sequence comes from Haloferax sp. ATB1, assembly GCF_000730175.1. NCBI lineage: Archaea > Methanobacteriati > Methanobacteriota > Halobacteria > Halobacteriales > Haloferacaceae > Haloferax > Haloferax sp. ATB1. The sequence goes on from NZ_JPES01000065.1 coordinate 16,807, forward strand.
CATTCGAGAAGGTCGTCTTGTCTGCCTGTAACTGTCGTCGGAGTGACCGCGAGACAGCCTCGTCACTCGATTGCGGGGCAGCACTCAGATCTGGCTGGGGTGGCCCTGCCTGCCAAAGTTGATCAAGCGCATACTCTAACTGCCGATGAGCGAAGTAGTCCGCTGACTCGCGATACTGGCCGTTTTCGCGACCATGCGTCTCATCGAACAACACTTTGATCAGCGACTTAATCAACCCAGGTGCGACTGTCGCCCGCTCGTAGCGGTCAACCCCCATAACGAGTTTCAGAATTTCCTCGTAGTGGTCGGCCTTTCGCTGGACAGCGTCTTCCCGCCGGAGTCCATTTTCAAGCGACGGCTCGAGATTGAAAAACGAGAAGCCGGGGAGGACGTCTGGGAGAGAGAAGTAGATAACATTCTCTCTGAGGTCGTCCAAGCCGAAACGCGCAGCATGCGCACGCATGTAGTTCTCCGCCATACCGTCGCCCTTCGGTTCGATGAGAATCGACGGCCCAGTCGTCGTCTCGTAGAGTGAGAGGAGTTCATTGATCTGTGCCTTGGACTTACCGGCCCCAGTCGTCCCAAACCGGCCATAGTGTGTCGGTAACAGTCCGGGAGGTATTCGAGTCGGTTGCTTCTCCGCTTCACCAGTCTCATCAAGCGCGTAGCCGATTGCCATGCCCTCACGGAACTCGCTCATGAGATCCGGATTCGGACGGGCAAGCGGGTTCCGGCTCTGTTGCTCAGCACGCGTCCCACGAGAACCCTCCATTGTCAATCGTTCCGACGAAGGGACAACCACGAAGTTCGCAAGCTCAGCGCCACAGAGAACCAACTCCGGCCGGGTCTTACCACGTCCAGTCGTTACCTCTCGCGAGAGGAGTCGCTGGAGCGCTGCTCGCGCGTTTTGTTCTTTCTTCGATTGTCGGAAGCCACGATCTCGAAGTCGCGTCGCTTCGATCTCGTAGAACGGGCCGTCGAGTGGGTCAAAGACCGGCGCGAGTGACGACAGACGGTCATCAAGCGCGTCGCGACCAGCCTCACTCGTTGGCACCCCAATCGCCCGGATGTTCGTCGTGTACGAGCGTTTGGGATTGACTGCATCAATCGCATCAAGCCGCTTGACGACGATGTCACTCAACTCGTCACGAGTCCGCCGCTCATACTCTAGTTCGGGGTCGAGCAGGTCGCCAAGGATTTTCTGCGACAGCGTATCCCGTCCATCATTCAAGTCCTCTTTGCGGAGTTCCGCATCCGCTTGCCAGCTCTCCCGGCGCTGAAACACGACTTGGAACGCGAGCGGTTCGCGTGCATCGTTCAGATGGTCGATCAGCGACGCAAGCACAGCACCCGGTTCGTCGACCGCCGGCAGCGTGCTCTCGTCGGGCGTCGCCGTCAGCGGTGTCAACGACGACATCCAATCCTGTTTCCGAACTGCCGACCCACACCACCGCACGCCCTGTGGTGAAACGGTGTCGACCGCGGGGCGGGCGAGAATCGTCCCGTCTGCGGCGACTGTCGGCTTCTCGACCGACGTGGGCGAAACCTCGTCAGCGAGGGAGTCAGTCGTTTCGAGTTCGACAACTATCTCTCCAACCGACACCAGTCCGTCCGCCGTTCTTCCACCCACGTCATCAGCGTCCGTCGGTGAACCCTCAGGCTCGGTGCCCTCCATTGCACCGCCGTCTGGCGTCGCGTCCGCCTCGGCATCTGCAGTCGAGTACTGCTCGTCGTCGGTGAACTCATACTGCAGGTCACCCTGCTGGTACCGCTCGACGAACTCCTCGTGAGACAATGCAACCGGGTGAATCAGCTTCGACGCGACGTCCACCTCGACACGCTCGATGTCGAACGTTTTCGGATAGATCGACCGAAGTCGCTCTTCGAGTGTCCCAAGATAGTCGTCGGCTCCATAGTAGAACTCAACCGGCGCATCTTGTCCGGTACTGAGTGCGAGGAACTCGAAGCACGGTGGGGTCGCGGATGTAAACGGGTTGAGTTTCGACCACAGCCCCGAGCTGTCAGGAGTCAGTTTGTGGAGACTCTCGAGCGTTTTCGGGATGCCACGAGGAGTAAGTTCCTCTGAAGTGGGTGTCACGCGAAGATACTCACGCTCACGCATCGTCGTTACCTCCAAGCTGGCCGTTGTCAGTTGCTGTTGAATCAGTCTGCATGTCTTGTGACTCTCCGTTTGCTTGCTGCGCTAACTCCGTC
>NZ_JPES01000066.1:0-24679 GCF_000730175.1 Haloferax sp. ATB1
GAGGCGCTGGGATACGTCGCGCTCGAACACCCCGACGCGGTCGCCTCGCCGGCGGTGCTCGCGGACCTCCGCGTCGGCCTCTCGTTCGACGAACCCGAGGTGAAACGGAAGCTGGCGAAGGCGCTCGAATGCGTCGCGCTCGGCGACCCCGGCCGGCTTCGCCACCGCGTCTCGACGCTCGTCGAACACCTCGGCGACCGGGACGTACTCGTTCGATATCACCTCTGTACGGCGATAGCGGCCGTCGGCTGTGACGCCCCGGACTCGCTCGGCGCGGGTCGGTCGGCGCTCTCCGCTCGGCTCGCCGACGAGAACGCCTTCGTCCGGGGGCGCGGCAGCGAGGCACTCGGGCTGTTGGCCCGCGAGCGCGGCGAGTCGGTGACGGTTCCGGACTCGGTACTCGATGCGGAGTCAGACGAGGCGGCCGAGTTCGTCGCCGAGCGGGTCCGCTTTCTCCGGGCGTCGGGTGACGGCGATGGCAGTGACTTGCCGGCCGACGGCGTTGGGACGCTCGCCGGCGTTCGAAACACGACCGCGGACGCGGTCGCCGAGATTACGTCGCCCGACGCGGACGGCGAGTGTCCCCATTGCGGTGTCGACCTCCCCGAGGGCGCGCCGCCGATGTGTCCGAGTTGCGGCGTTCCGTACTGATCTCTCCCGTCTGCTCTCCGCCCTCGCTCGCGGGAGGCGATACGCGCGGTCGGTCGTGGTCTGACGGCGACGGCCCGTGTGTGGCCGGCCGAACGGTACGGTTCACTCGGTGCGGACTTCGAACCTCGCGCCGCCGGTCTCGGCGTTCGTGACCGTCAGTTTCCACCCGTTCGCCTCGACGAACTCGCTCACGATAGCGAGCCCAACGCCCGTCCCGTCGGCGGACGTCGAATAGCCGTACTCCAAGACGGACGCAACCCGGTCGGGCGGAATCCCCTCCCCGTCGTCCGCCACGTAGAATCCGGCGGTATCCTCCAGCGGGCCGACCGTGACCGTGACCGGGTCCCGGTTATGTTCGATCGCGTTTCGAAACAGGTTTTCGAGGATGTGGTCGAGCAGTCCAATATCGGACTCGTACTCGACTGCCGGGTCTATCAACACCCGGAGTTCGCTGTCTTCCGTCTCGGTCACCGACCAAGAGAGCTTCGCGTGCGAGGCGATGGACGCCGACACCGCGTTCGCCTCCCGGCGTCGTCCCATGGTGAGCGTCCGTAGTTCGGTTATCATTCTTGACATCCGATTGAGCGGTTCCACCATCGCGTCGAGTTCCTCGCTCTCGAACTCCTCGCGCGCACGACCGAGCCAGCCGATGGCGACGCTGAGCGGATTCCGGAGGTCGTGTGAGACGATGTCGGCGAACTCCTTGAGGCGCTCGTTGGCGCGTTCGAGTTCCTTTCGCTGTCGTTTTCGCTCGGAGATATCCCGCGTGTTGATGACATAGTACCCGTCGGAAGTCGGTTCCGAGGACGTGACCGACTCCACCCAGACGTAACTCCCACCGCCCTGCAAATGCCGGTACTCGATGGCTTCGACGACGTATTCGTCGCTTGAGACGACGTTTTTGAAGGCGTCGTACACCCTCTCGCGGTCGTCTGGATGGAAGCACTCCGTGCACGGCACGCCGACTAATTCGTCTTGACCGAACGCTAATAGTCGCTCGACTGAGGGGCTCTGATACCAGACGACACCGTCTTCGTCGAGCAGTGAAAGCAGGTTGGTCGAGTGAAGTGGGATGTCTTCGAGCGGAATTACCCTGTCGGATGTCTCGACCCGACCCGGCGTATCCCCCGTCTCATCACTCATGGGGTGTATCATTACAGAGGATGATATTATCTCTTTGCGAGGGAGAAGTCGCGACCGAATCGAGTCGAACGGGGGAACAGTTTCGCCGACAGGCTTGGGGCCGTCGTTCCCTGAGCGCGGCTGTCCGGTCGGCCGCGTAGCGGCGCGACGCAGGTCTCTTCTTACCGGTGGCCGGGCGACCCGGCCCCCACCGCCCTCCGATCCGATTCTCAGTCGTTCGCGTCGGCGAAGTCGACGCCCGTGATTTCGAAGCGAGTGCCTCCCTCGGCGGATTCGGTGGCGCGGACCTCCCAGCCGTGGGCTTCCGCCACCTGCTTGACGATGGCGAGACCGAACCCGGTTCCCGAGCGCGACGTGGTGTACCCGGCCTCGAAGACGGTGTCGCGGTGGTCGGTCGGGATGCCGTCGCCGTCGTCGGCGACGTAGAAGCCGTTCGGGAGGTCGCCGACCGTCACCGTCACGTCCGGACCGCCGTGCTCGACTGAGTTACGGACGAGGTTCTCGACGAGTTGCTGGAGCCGGCTCCGGTCGGCGACGACGGTCACCGTCAGCTCGTTTCGGAGGTCGGCGTCGGCCGTCTCGACGGTCCGCCAGCAGTCGGCGACGAGCGAGGACAGCGACACGAGTTCGCGGTCGCCGACGTCGTCGCCCTCGCGGGCGAGCGTCAGCAGGTCGTCGATGAGGTCACCGATACGGTCGAGCGCCTCCGCGGCGGTGGCGAGCCGGTCGCTGTCGTGTTCCTCGCGGGCCAACTCGACGTTGCCGGCGGTGACGTTCAGCGGGTTCCGCAGGTCGTGGCTGACGACGCTGGCGAACTCGCTCAGCCGCTCGTTCTGCCGCTGGAGCTGTCGTTCGCGCTCGCGTTGCTCGGTCGTGTCGCGGTACATCCAGAGATGGCCGGTCCCGTCGGGCAGTTCGATGGGTTCGTAGCTGCGGGCGAGCGCCCGGCCGTTCTCCAGTTCGACCGACTCGGCGTAGACGGGTTCGGACTCGGATATCAGTTCGTCGACGCGCTCGACGAAGCCCTCCGGGTCGGTGGTGAGTTCGCCGGCCTCCCGTGCCAGTTCCCGACAGTCCGCGTCGACGAGGTTCGCGGGCGACCCCGAGATGTCGAACAGTTCGAGCAGTCGGTCGTTGACGGCGAGGACGGTCCGGTCGCTGTTCTCGGCGAGGACGCCGACCGGGAGCGCCCCGACGAGCGTCGAAAGCAGGGCGTTGGTCCGTTCGAGCTCGTCTTCGTGGTCGACGCGCTCGGAGACGTCGCGGCTGATTGCGACGAAGCGGTCCTCGCCGGCGAGGTCGAGTCGGCGGGCGTGGACCTCGACCGGGAACGTCGACCCGTCCTTGCGGGTGTAGACGCTCTCGGCCCGCCGTCTGTCGCCTTGCTCCATGTCGTTCCAGATGGCCGTGGCTCGCTCGGCGTCCAGCGTTCGGTCCAAGTCCCAGACCTTCATCTCGGTGAGTTCCGCGGCGCTGTAGCCGGTCGCCTCGCACAGTTGGGGGTTCGGGTCGATGATGTCGCCGTCGACGTTGTGGACGTTGACCATGTCGGGCGACTCCTCGAAGAGCGCGGTGAGCCGCGCCGTCGTCTCTCGGAGTCGTTCCTCGCGCTCGATGCGCTCGGTCACGTCCTGAAACAGCGAGAAGACCGCGACGACCTCGCCGTCGTCGTCGGTGACGACGCGGTTGTGCCACTCGCAGCGGATGTGTTCGCCGTCCTTCCGGACGTTCTCGTCGACGCTGTGGTAGCCGCCGGTGTCCGTGGCGAGTTGGTCCGTGACTGTGTCGACGTTCTCGTAACTGTCCTCCGTGACGATGGCCTCCCAGGTGTGGCCGCGCAGTTCCGCCTCGGAGTAGCCGAGAATCCCCTCGGCGCGCTCGTTGACGCCGACGATGCGGAAGTCCCTGTCGTACTCTATGACGCCGAGGGGCGACTGCTCGATGAAAAGCGAGAGCCGTTGCTCGCTGGCCTTGAGAGCGGTCCGCGAGCGGTACTGCTCGACCGCGTTCTCGATGCGGTTGGCGAGGACGGTGTACTGGCTGGTCCCGTGTTCCTTCTGGAGGTAGTCGGTGACGCCCGCGGAGATGGCGTCGCTCGCGACCTCCTCGCTTCCTTTCCCCGTGTAGAGGATAAACGGCAGTTCGGGGTCGTCCTCGCGGACGGCGTCGAGGAAGTCGAGACCGTCGAGGCTGGGCATGTCGTAGTCCGAGACGACGCAGTCGAACTCCTCGTCGGCAAGTCTGTCGAGTCCCGCCGCCACCGACGCCGCGGTCTCGACCCGGAATCGGTCGTGCTCCCGTTCGAGGAACGCCGCCGTCAACTCCGCGAAGGATTCGTCGTCGTCGACGTGCAGGACGGCCACCTCGTTCACCGTCTCACTCATAGCTGTTCGCCGTGAGTGTTCGACGGAAGATACTTAATCGTGACTGGGCCGGCGGCTCGGTCGAAGACGCGCGAGTTCGCGGCCTCGGTGAACTGTTCGCTCGCCTCGCGGGCCTTGACCTCCAACACCGCGGGGGCGCGGCCGCGCTGTTGCTGTCCGAACCGTAGACCGGTCCGAGACGAGACGCTGCGAGCGGCGGCGGCCGTCGACGACGACTGACCGCGAACCTCCGTCGTCCTCCTCACGAACCCTCTCATCGCGGACCGCGAGACGTACCGACGGTTCCCGACTGCGAGAGTAACCATCCGATTAAAAATATGTTTTTGAAAACACAATCAGTCTGATATTTAGATGCTCATCTTTCTCCCGACGCGTTCGAAAAAGCGATGCCGCAGGCACACTCACGAGACGCTGTTCTACCGATACCGCCGTTGAGGGGCTTTAACGGGACTCGACGGTGGTATCTCGTCTGCATGTGAACCCCTCTCGAAAACCATCGTCCACGAACCGTGGTTCGTGACAGCATTGACCCCGGAAAGCGAGAGATACTGCTCCCCACTGGCCTGAATCGCGGTTTCACCGATGAATCTCCCCTGAACTACGCCCGCCTTGCTATCGCTCGTCTTCGAGGGCTTGCGGGTGACGGGCGACTTTCGACGCCAATAATATCAAATATTAATATAATCTCTAACTCTGAGTATTCTGTGTTGAAACCCGGCTAGCGAGCTCGTGGGCCGGCGCGGGCGTCCCCGTACAACTATACTGATTGCCGGCAATCACGACGGTACGATGCGCGCAGTGACTTTCACAACTCCCGGCGGCCCGCTCGAAATCCGGGAGATTGACGAACCGGAACTGGACGAGACGGGCGTCGTCGTGGAGACGGAGGCGTGCGGTATCTGCCGGAGTGACTGGCACGCGTGGCGGGGGGACCCGCTCTGGGAGTCCCGGGATTTCGACGACGGACACGTTTTCGGCCACGAACCGGCCGGTGTCGTCGTCGAGGTCGGCAGCGAGGTCGAGCACGTCCGCGAAGGCGACCGAGTGACGGTCCCCTTCAACCTCGGTGACGGGACGTGTCCGTCCTGTCGGTCGGGTCGCTCGAACGTCTGCGACAACCGTATCCCGCTCGGACTCGCACCCGAATCGAAAGGAGCCTTCGGAGAACGGTTCCACGTGCCGTGGGCGGACTACAACGTCGTCCACCTCCCGGACAGCGTCTCGTCGGTCGAGATGGCCGGTCTCGGCTGTCGGTTCATGACCTCGTTTCACGCCCTCGTCCACCGCGCAGACGTCACCGCGGGCGATTGGGTGGTCGTCTACGGATGCGGTGGTGTCGGCCTGTCCGCCGTTCACATCGCCGACGCCCTCGGTGCCAACGTCGTCGCCGTCGACCTCTTCGACGAGAAGCTGTCGTTTGCGAGCGAACTGGGCGCTGTCGAAACGGTCAATGCGAACGACGTCGCCGACGTCCCGGCGGCGGTGAGGGCGCTGACGGACGGTGGTGCCCACGTCTCTGTCGACGCCCTCGGAATCGCTGAAACGTGCCAGAACGCGGTCAAGAGCCTTCGAAAGAGGGGCCAGCACGTGCAGGTCGGCCTCACGTCGAACGAGGAGGGCGGCGAGGTCGCGCTCCCGACTGACCGGATGGTACTCAACGAACTCCAGTTCATCGGCGCGGTCGGTATGCCTCGACCGCGGTACGACGAACTCTTCAGAATGATGGACCGTGGCGGGCTCGACCCGGCGGCAGTGATATCCGAGACGGTGTCTCTCGACCAGACCCCCGAGATACTGGCTTCGATGACGGACTTCGACACCGTCGGCATTCCAGTGATCACCGAGTTCTGACGGTGGCACTGGGAAAGAGCGCAGCCAAACGGGGGACTCCGCGCTCGCGTCGGCAGTTCGAACCCCTTCGACAGCCCGAATCGACTACTCCGGAATCCCGTATACCTCCCGAGACCAGTCTTGTTCGAGCGTATCGTAGACCGGCCGGTTCCGGTCCAGCCCGTCGATACGTCGTTGGTCTTCCGCGTCGAGTTCCCAGTCGAACAGCGTACCGTTCTCCGCGATGTGCGTCGCGGAACTCGATTTCGGCAGGACGACGACGTCCTTCTCGACGGCCCACTTGAGGACGATTTGCGCGGGCGATTTGTCGTACGTCGCTGCGATATCCTGAATCGTCGAATCTTGGAGCACCTCCGTCCGCCCGAGCGGTGCGGCCGCTTCGACGGCCACCCCGTTCGACTGGCAGTAGTCGACCAGTTCGCGCCGCTGGAACCAGGGATGGAACTCGATCTGATTGACGGCGATGGGGACGTCGGTGACGTGCAACGCGTTGCTGAGCTGATAGCCGCTGAAGTTGGATACGCCGACGTTGCGAACCTTCCCGTCGTCGGAGAGCGTCTTCATCGCGTCGAGCGTCTCTCGGAGCGAAATCGCCGGGTTCGGCCAGTGAATCAGATACAAATCGAGATAGTCGGTGCCGAGTCTGTCGAGCGAGTCCTCACACGACTCGATGACGCTCCCGTAGTTGAGATTCGCCGGCAGTACCTTCGACGTGAGAAACAGCTCCTCGCGGTCGTAGTCCGCGAGCGTCTCGCCGATTTCGCGCTCGTTTCGATACCCTTCGGCCGTGTCGACGTGGGTGTAGTCGCCGTCGAGTGCGGCGCGAACAGACGCGCGAACGGTCGCTCCATCGATATCCCACGTTCCGAGGCCGACCTTCGGGAGGTCGTCTCCGCTCGGAAGTCTGACTGTCGAACTCGTCATCGGCCGATACATCAGTACGCCATCGTATCAATCTACCCCCGTGCGGGGAGACGAGGACGAACGCAGTTCGGGTCAGACGGGTCGGGACTGAACGCGCAACGGTTCGGAGTTGTCCCGGTCGCTGCGTCGTGGACGTGCCGACGGCGAAAGAGTTTACTTGCAGATGCGGGTGATACGTCGTATGGTACCATCGCTGCCACCAATTGGGCTCGGAACGTGGGAGAACGACGACCCGACGCAGTGCGCCCGGTCGGTCAGGACCGCCATCGAACTGGGATACAGACACGTCGACACCGCAGAACACTACGGAAACGAATCGGCCGTCGGCGACGGGATCGCGTCCGCCGACGTGCCTCGCGACGAGCTGTTTCTCGCCACGAAGGTCCACCCGATAAGCGGTGGGATGACCCACGACGAAGTCCTCGACGAGGCCGAAGCGAGCATGGAGCGACTCGGCGTCGACTATCTCGACCTCCTGTACGTCCACTGGCCGGTCGGGGAGTACGAGGCCGGGGAGACGCTCGGCGCGTTCGAACACCTCGTCGAGGAGGGCCTCGTGCGGAACGTCGGCGTGTCGAACTTCGACGTCGACCTCCTCGACGAGGCCCGCGGAGTCCTCGAATCACCGCTTTTCGCACACCAAGTAGAGATGCACCCGTTTTTACCGCAACGAGAACTCGTCGAAGACGCACAGCGCCACGATTACACGCTCGTCGCGTACTCGCCGCTCGCACGCGGCGCGGCTCTCACGAACCCGGTCATCTGTGATATCGCCGACCAGTACGAGACGTCGCCCGCGCAGGTGTCTCTCGCGTGGGTGACGAGCCACGAGAACGTCGTCGCGATTCCAAAAGCCACCTCGCGTGCCCACCTCGAAGACAATCTCGGTGCCGCCGCGCTCGAACTGGACGACGAAGCCATCGCCCGCATCGACGACATCGAACGGCGCACGCGATTCGTCGAGCGCGATGGTGCGCCGTGGCAGTGAGCGCCCCGACGAGTCGGTGTGCGACGAGAGTGAACGTATTTGATGGTCACCGCGAGCACGCGAGAACGATATGACAGGCGTATCCGTGTAATGCGCTGGGAATCGGACCGGCCTGTGTCCGACGATAGTAAACCGCGGTGTGGCGGGTGACGACCGCGCTGAGCGCCCACAGCTACGGTTCGCTCTCGTGGTCAGGGGAACGTAACCCAATCGACGCTGTCGCATCGTAGCGTGCGAATGTTCAGTCGTGTCGAACGCGACCCGAACGCAGTGAACGAGGGAGATTGGTTAAGTCGCTCCCACACGAGGGGCCCGTATGGACGTGCAATCGATGACGGACGACGGCGAAGAGGTACTGGACGGCGTCCACCTCGCGCAACTCGCAGCGGGGAGTCGGGGCAGCGTTCAACACTTCCGTATCGAGTCGGGCGCGCTCGTCGGAACGCACAGCCACGAACACGAACAGATCGGATGGGTGTCGTCGGGGGAGTTGCTGTTCACGGTCGACGGGGAAGAGTACCTCGTCGGCCCGAACACCTCCTACGTGATTCCCGGTGCGACCCCGCACTCGGCGGAGAACCGCGGCGAGGTCGACGCCGTCGGTATCGAGGTGTTCTCTCCGCCGCGACCGACACCGCCGTGGGAAGGTGACGACGAATAGGCGGGACCCCGCCCCGCGGCGACGGACGCGCCGGCGACAGCAGTCGGCGACGCCGGTCGTGCGCACCGACCGCCGCGACCGCTCGGCATCGATACGAGTCTCCGAGACCCATGCCAACAATTATCATTTCCGTCCCGCATGATACTGTCATGGCCACCGGTACTATCGGGGCGTTCGAACGGTCGCTCACGGACGTCGGCGTGGAGTTGACGCGTGCGACCCCCGCGACGTTTGCCGAGACGCTCGCGGGCGTCGTCGACGAACCGGCCGTCGGAACCCCGCTCGGGTTCGACGGCGTCTCGCTGAAGGACACCCCCGTAACGACGGAACTCACGCCGAGAGCCCTCACCGAAGCGCAGACCGGCGTCACGCCGGTCGGACGCGCCATCGCGCAGTACGGGACGCTCGTCGTCGAGTCGAACGCCGCCGGGAACGAACCCGTCTCGCTCTACCCGCCGACCCACGTCGGCGTCGTCCGCGAGAGCGACGTCCTCGCGGACGTGACCGAGGCGATGCCGCACCTCGCCGAACGGTTTTCCGACGGCGGGTCGGTCGTCTTCGCCACCGGTGCGAGCGCGACCGGTGATATGGGCGCACTCGTGAACGGCGTCCACGGGCCGAAAACGGTGCGCGTGGTCCTCGTGGAGGGGCTATGAGCCTCGAAGACCGCCGGGAGAAAGCGAGGCACATCCGTCATCTCCTGGAGACCGAAGGCGGCGCGATTCGCGAGAACACGACCGTGTTCAACGAAGACCGGTACGAAGTCTCCGAGAGTTTCGACGACTACGAGGACCTCCGCGGTCGGGCGCGCCGAATCAAGGAAGACGCAATCGACCGGTTACCGGAACTCATCGACCGGCTCCGCGAGAGCGTCGAAGCGAACGGCGGCGAGCTGTACGTCGCCGACGACGCGGCGGACGCCAATCGGTACATCGAAGGCGTCGTCGACGGCGAAGACGCCGAGACCGTGGTGAAATCGAAGTCGATGACGACCGAGGAGTTGGACGTCAACGACCACCTCGAAGACGTCGGCGTCGACGTCTGGGAGACCGACCTCGGCGAGTTCGTCCTGCAGGTCGCAGACGAATCCCCGTCGCATCTCGTCGGCCCCTCGCTCCACCGGTCACAGGAAGACGTCGCTCGACTGTTCAACGACCGCTTCGACCCGGACGAACCGTTCGAAACGGCGGAAGAGCTCACGGCGTTCGCGCGCGACTACCTCGGAGAACACATCCGCTCTGCGGACGTGGGAATGACCGGTGCGAACTTCGTCCTCGCGGATTCGGGCACGATTACGCTCGTCACGAACGAGGGGAACGCCCGCAAGACCGCGGTGACCCCCAACACGCACATCGCGGTCGCAGGCGTCGAGAAAATCATCCCGAGCGCCGACGAACTCCAACCCTTCGTCGAACTCATCGCGAAGGCGGCGACGGGACAGCCCATCTCCCAGTACGTCACGATGCTCACCCCGCCCGTGGAGTCGCCGACCATCGACTTCTCTCGGCCGACAGAACCGCTCGGGTCGGGCGACGACGACAGGGAGTTCCACCTCGTCCTCGTCGACAACGGTCGGATGGCGATGCGAGGGGACGACCACCTCGAAGAGACGCTCTACTGCATCCGGTGCGGGGCGTGCGCGAACTCCTGTGCGAACTTCCAGCACGTCGGCGGACACGCGTTCGGCGGCGAGACCTACACCGGCGGCATCGCGACGGGGTGGGAAGCCGGCGTTCACGGACAGGACTCGGCGGCGACGTTCAACGACTTCTGTACGGGGTGTTCGCGCTGTGCGGACGCCTGCCCCGTCAAAATCGATATCCCGTGGATAAACACGGTCGTCCGCGACAGAATCAACCACGAACCGGGCGAAAGCGCCTTCGACTTCCTCGTCGAGGGGCTGACTCCCGATGCGGAGCCCGGGGGCCTCGACGCGCAGAAGCGCCTGTTCGGGAACTTCGGCACGCTGGCGAGGGTCGGGTCGGCGACGGCACCGATCTCGAACCGACTCGCGGAACTCGGACCGGTGCGGTCGGCGATGGAGCGATTGTTCGGCGTCGACGCCCGGCGCGACCTCCCGACGTTCGAGCGGGAGACGCTCACCGACTGGTTCGCCGCCCGCGACTCGCCGGACAACGACGGGCGCGAGGTCGTCGTCTACCCCGACGCGTACACCAATTACGTGCTCGTGAACCGGGGGAAGGCGGCGGTGAGGACGCTCGAAGCGCTGGGCGCGCAGGTCGAACTCGCGGCGCCGCAGGAGAGCGGCCGGGCACCGCTCTCGCAGGGGATGATACGGACCGCAACTCGGCAAGCGTCCGCGGTTGCCGCCGACCTGGTGACGTACATCGACGACGGGTTCGACGTCGCGGTCATCGAGCCCTCGGACCTCGCCGCGTTCCGCCGAGAGTACGGGAAGCTCCTCGACGAGGAGACACACGAGCGACTCGCAGAGAACTCCTACGACGTCATGGAGTACGTCTACGGCTTGCTCAACACCGGGGCCGACGCGGGCGTGCTCGCCGAGCCGTCGGAGCCGCTGGCGTACCACAGCCACTGCCAGCAACGCACCCTCGGCGTCGAGACGTACACCGAAGCCGTCCTGACGGAACTCGGTTTCGACCTCCTCACCTCGGACGTCGAGTGCTGCGGGATGGCGGGGAGCTTCGGCTACAAAAGCGAGTACTACGAACTCAGCATGGACGTCGGAAGCGACCTCGAAGCGCAGTTCGCGGACGCGACCGACCGCACGCTCGTTGCGAGCGGGACCTCCTGTACCGAACAACTCGGCGACCTGTTCCAACGGGAGGTCGTCCATCCGGTCGAACTCATCGCACCGGACGGGTGACGTAGACCGGTTCGGACGTTCCCCCCGCGGAGCGGTCAGCCGAACTCTCTCGCGGGCGTCCGCGGTGACTCTGGAAGCCGAGGGCTGACGGCGGCAGACTTTTCTCAGACTGTGCGAAGGTATAGCATATGGCAAATAACGGCACTCAGCGGGACGGACCAGTCCCGATTTCCGAGGAGGCCGTCCTCGAAGTGAGCGGCATGGACTCGGTCCCGGAGATGGGAATCGTCGAACAGTTGTGGGAGACGGACCCGATTCCGAAAGCGGAGCTTCGAGACAGCGTGTTCGATGCGGTCGAAACGCTCGACTTCGACGCGGTGCCGGACGGCGGCGAAGTCGCCGTCGGGGCGGGGAGTCGCGGTATCGCAAACCTCCCGACCATCGTTAGCGGCGTCGTCGACGCGCTCGACGACCGCGGGTACGAGCCGTTCGTGTTCCCGGCGATGGGGAGCCACGGGGGCGCGACCGCCGAGGGCCAACGCGAGATGCTCGAAGCGCTCGGCGTCACCGAAGCGCGCATCGGCTGTGAGATTCGAGCGACGATGGACACGGTCGTCATCGGGAAGACGCCCGTCCGAGACGTCGAGGTCCACGCGGACGCGAACGCGGCGGCCGCGGACGCGATAATCCCGGTCAACCGCGTGAAGCCCCACACGGACTTTCAGGGCGACGTGGAGTCTGGGCTCTCGAAGATGCTCGTCATCGGGATGGGAAAACAGCGCGGCGCGAAAGCGGCACACGACTGGGCCGCCGACTGGAGCTTTCGGGAGATGCTCCCCGAAATCGCGCGTCTGCACGTCGAGAACCTCCCGATTGCCGGCGGCATCGCCATCGTCGAGGACGAACACGACGACACCGCGCTCATCGAGGGGGTGCCGCCGTCGGGCTTCTTGGACCGAGAGGCGGAACTCCTCGAACTCGCCTACGAGCGCCTCCCGACCATCCCGTTCGACGAGCTCGACGTGCTCGTGGTGGACCGGATGGGAAAGGACGTCTCCGGGGCGGGCATGGACACGAACGTCATCGGGCGAATCGTGTACGGGTTCGAACCGGACCCGCCGAAACCGGACATCACACGGATATTCGTTCGCGGGTTGACGCCGGCCTCCCACGGGAACGGTTCGGGACTCGGGTCGGCGGACTTCGTCCACGCGGACCTGTTCGGGGAACTGAACTGGGGCGACACGCTGGTCAACGTTCTCACCGCGAGCACACCGCGGGCCGCTCGGATTCCGCCGGCCGTCGAAACCGACCGGTCCGGTCTCATCGCCTCGCTGTCCACCGTCGGCGTGAGTGCCCTCGAAGCGCCGCGCGTCGTCCGCATTCGCGACACGATGCGCCTCGACCGCATCGCCGCGTCGGCACCGCTCGTCGAGGAGGCCCGCGAACGCGACGACTTGCGCGTCGTCGAAGAGCCAACCCCCG
This sequence comes from Haloferax sp. ATB1, assembly GCF_000730175.1. NCBI lineage: Archaea > Methanobacteriati > Methanobacteriota > Halobacteria > Halobacteriales > Haloferacaceae > Haloferax > Haloferax sp. ATB1. The sequence continues at coordinate 12,876 of NZ_JPES01000066.1, forward strand.
TCGAGTTCGAAGACGGGCAGTTCGCCGACGACGTCCTCGAAACGGGCGACCACTGACCGTGGATGCACGAGAAACACTGATAACGCTCGAACGAAACCGTGTGGTATGGAGCCATCACTCATACTACCGCCGGAGCGCGACGAACGGTGGGACCTCGCGAAACAGGTCGGCGTCGACACCGCCGTCGTCCACACGCTCGAAATCGGCGACGGGTCGCGACCGTGGCAGTACGACGAACTGCTCGCGTTGACTCGGGAGTTTCGTGACTACGGCCTCGACGTCGGGGTCATCGAGGGCTGTGTCCCGATTTCCGACGACACTCGACTCGGGCGCGACGGTCGCGACGAGGAGATAGAGCGGTTCAAGCAGTACCTCCGAAACCTCGGTTCACTCGGCGTGCCGGTCGTCGCCTACGACTGGATGGCGGGCAAGCGGTGGGCGCGAACCTCGACGGCGCTTCCCGCCCGCGGAGGGTCGCTGACGACGGCGTACAGTAACGAGTTCATGGAGGACGCGCCCGAACAGGAACTCGCCCCCGTACGCGCCGACGAGTTGTGGGACGCTCTCGAACACTTCCTCAACGAGGTGGTCCCGGTCGCCGAGGAAGCGGGCGTGAAACTCGCCTTGCACCCCGACGACCCGCCGATAGAGAACCTCCGCGGGGTCGACCGAATCATCACGTCGCCGGAGCACTACGAGCGCGTGATGGAGATGTACGACAGCGAATACAACGGAATCACTTTCTGTCAGGGCAACTTCGCCGCGATGGGCGCGGACGTCCCGGAGACGATTCGGCGCTTCGGCGACCGAATCAACTTCGTGCATTTCCGCGACGTCGAGGGAACGAGCGAGCGGTTCGTCGAGACGTGGCACGACGAGGGGCCGACCGACATGCGCGCCTGCGTCCAGGCGTACCGCGACATCGGCTTCGAGGGCCCGGTCCGACCCGACCACGTCCCGACGATGGCCGGCGAGGAGAACTCGAACCCGGGGTACATGACGCTCGGGCGACTGTACGCGACGGGGTATCTGAAGGGGCTGCTAGAGGCGGTCGAGTAACGGCCGGACGCTCGCGCCGTGACCGCTCTGCTCTCGACCGATGTACCGACGCCAGAGGCGGCGGTTCGACACGGGCGAGTACGGCGGAATCCCGGATGCCGGCCGCCGAACTCGGTTCCGGAGTCGGTCAGGCGATTCGGTTGTCGGGGTCCGCGCCGCCGATGAGGCTCTCTATTCCCTCGGCAATCATCCGGGGGCCGTTCGTCACGGCGTCGCGCGTCGACCCCGCGGTGTGCGGTGAGAGGACGACGTTGTCCATTTCGAGGAACGGGTGGTCCTCCGGGAGGGGCTCGGTCTCGAAGACGTCGAGCGCCGCCCCCGCAATCGACCCCGTTCGCAACGCGTCGACGAGCGCGGCTTCGTCCACGAGCCCCCCGCGGGCGGAGTTGACGAGTATCGCGGACTGGTTCATCCGAGCCAACTCGTCCCCGCCGAGCAGACCTTGCGTCTCCTCGGTCAGTCGCGCGTGAAGCGTCACGGCGTCCGCGCGTTCGAGCAGGCCGTCGAGCGTCGCGCGTTCGACACCGGCGTCGTCGAACGTCGACTCGTCCTGATAGGGGTCGTACGCGAGGAGTTCGGGGCCGAACCCCGAGAGCCGCCGGGCGACCTGTTGGCCGATGTTTCCGAACCCGACGATACCGATGGTCATCGCCTCGACGTCGCGGGGTAACCGGTCCGGGTCGAACTCTTGGCTCCACTCGCCGGCGTGGAGCGCGCTCGTGTGGTGCGGAATCTCGCGGACCTTCGCGAGCAAGAGGCTGACGGCGTAGTCGGAGACCGCGTTCTTGTTCCGTCCGGGCGCGTGGAGGACGGCGACGTCGTTCGTTTCGGCGGTCTCGATATCGACGTTCTCGACGCCTCCCCGTGCGGCCCCGACGACCTGCAGCGAGTCGCCCGCTTCGATTACCGACGCGGAGACCGGCGCTTTGTGAACGACGAGAGCGTCCACGCCGTCGAGGTGCGCTTCGATACTCGACGTGTCGTAATCGGACGGCCCCCTCGACTCCATCTCCATCGTGACTTCTCGAAACCGTTCCGCGGAGACGTCGGCTTTCCAGTCGATACGGGAGAGCGACACGCCTTCGGATTCGAGGAACGACGCCGCCTCGTACATGTACTCGCTCGGCTGTTGTGGGTCTCCGCAGAGGAGCACGGTTTCAATCGTCATTCGTTTGGGTCTCCCGCTCAATCGACGTTAATTTTTCCCACGTGGCGGCGGTCCCCTCGGCGGCCAGTCGGTACGCGTCGTGGACCTCCCGGTACGCGTCAGTGTGCGCCGGCGTCGGGTCGTGCCGGCGTTCGACCCCGACGACGCGTTCGACGGCGGATTCGACGTCGTCGTACAGGCCGACGGCGAGACCGGCGCAGATGGCGACACCTCGGGCGCCCGCCTCCTGACCCGTCGGGACCGCGACCCGTTCGCCGAGAACGTCGGCGAACATCTGGGACCACACGGCGCTCTTTGCGCCGCCGCCGCCGAGGCGAACGTCGGTGAGCCCGTCTCCGGACGCCAGTTCCAGCAGTCGGTCGCTCAAGGAGAGGGCGACACCTTCGTATATCGACCGTACCATCGCGGCCCGGTCGTGTTCGATAGTCAGGCCGACGAACGCGCCGCGTTCGTCCGGGTCGTCGGTCGACCCCTGAAGGTTCGGGAGGAACACGAGCCCGTTCGAGCCGATTGGGACCTCCGCTACCGCCTCGTTCAGTCTAGCGTAGAACGCGGCGTCGGACGCCGCCTCGTCGTCCCAATCGCGACAACACTCCCGAGTGAACCAGTCGACCGCGGCCGCGGCGGACCGTGTTCCGCGGTACTGGAGCCACGCGTCCCCGAGGTAGCGCCGACTCAGCCCCCCGCCGTCGGCGGTGTTCGGGTCGGCGGAGACGTAGATGCTCTGCCCCCACGTACCGACGATGAGCGACCCTTGCCCCGGTCGGAACGCGCCCGACCCGAGCGCCACAGCGCCGACGTCGTGAAGGCCGGACGCGACGGGCGTCCCGGCTTCGAGTCCGGTCTCGTCGGCCGCCGCCGCCGTCACCTCGCCACAGACCGCCGTGCTCTGGACGACGGGCGGCAGCGCGTCAGCGCAGTCGCCGAGTCCGAGCGTGTCGAACAGCTCCGACGAGTACGCCTCATCGTCGATGTCGTAGAAGACGCTCGCTTCCATCTCGTCCGTACAGACGACGTCCGTAAGCCGATATTTGAGGTAGTCCTTGCAGAACAGGAGCCGGTCGATGGCGTCGTAGACCGCCGGTTCTTCCTGCCGAATCCACCCGAGGATGCTCAACGGATCGGCGACGAACGGGTCGTACCCCGTAATCGCGCGAACCGCTTCCGAGCGGCCGCTTTCGTCCCACGCCTCGACGACGTCGCTCGCGCGGCTATCCAAGGACGTGATTCCGTCTCTGACCGGCTGTCCGCGGTCGTCGAGGGCGTACAGTCCGTGTCCGTGGCCGGAGACGCCGACCCCGGCGATGGCATCCGCCTCGACGGTGGATTCGCCGAGGACCGCTCGAATCGTCTCACACGTCACGTCCCAGAACGCCGGGAGGTCGCGCTCGACGCGGCCGGCGCGGGGGCGCTCGTTCGGTGTCGGCCGAACCGCGACCGCCCGCTCTCTCCCGTCGGTATCGAACACCGCGGCTTTGACGTTCGTCAACCCCGCGTCGACTCCGAGGAGGAGTGGGTCGTCTGCCGTCTCCATGGGACTCACGCGTACAGGCTCTCACCGGCGCTCCCGGAGAGCGCGGCGACCTCCGTCATCACGTCGGCGATTCGGTCCTGAACCTCCCGGCAGACCCGGTGAGGCGTGAAGTCGCGTTTGTCCGGCGACCACTCCGCGTCGCCGAAGAACCCCTGTCGGTCGTCGTCGACGCCCTCGGGGGGAGGATGCTCGACTCGTGGTCCCGATAGAACTCGCAGGCCGTCCTGGCGAACTCGTACTGATATCTGGTGTTCTTGTTCAGTTTACACACCCCCGTCGAGAGGAGCTCTCGGACCTGACTATCGGACAGCCCCGACGACCCGTGGACGACAAGCGGGGTGTCGAGGCCGTGGTCCGCCAACGCCTGCCCCACGTCGCGTGCGATGTCCGGGCGGAGTTCGAGGTCGCGCCCCTTCGAAACGCCGTGTTCCGTCCCGATGGAGATTGCGAGGAGGTCGACCCCCGTCCTGTCGACGAACTCGACGGCCTGTTCGGGGTCGGTGTAGTACGCTTCGGTCGTCTCGACGCCGCCTTCGAGACCTTTGATCATGCCGAGTTCGGCCTCGACGAGCATATCCTGTTCGCGGTTTCGAACCATCTCGACCACGTCGCGGGTGCGCGAGACGTTCTCTTCGAACGGCTCGTGCGAGGCGTCGACCATCAGCGAGGAGGGGACCCCGGAGGCGACGCACGATTCGAGGAACGCGCGGTCGTCTGCGGGAACGTGGTCGACGTTGAGAAACACGCCGACGTCGGCGTCTTCGCCGAGTTTCTCGACGTGCGTCGCCAGGATATCCAACCCCGTGTCGGGGTCGCCGTTTCCGGCGAACGCGGCGGTGTCGCGCTTCACCTGAACGACGAGGTCCGAATCGGCACGCTCCGCGCCGCGGACGAGTCCGGTCAGGATGTTCGTCTCCGTGATGTTGCTCGCGACGAACCCGTACCCGCTCGTTCGCGCCCGGTCGTAGACCGTGGATAGCTCCGACCCACGTGAGTATGTCATTGGTTGTCATTCACGGAGTGCTCTGAAATACGTGTCGGATACTTTCGAACGTCGCGGCGTCCACCGGCTCGAACCGATTGGTGGCAGTCTGTTCGACGATGGTGAACGCGACGGCGATAGCTTCACTTCACCGCGTCGAACGGGACCCCGTGCCGGTCGGTCGATTCGGCCGGATTAGCAACGGACCGTTACGATAATAGAAATGTAACACGACTCTCCCGACGCTGTGCGACGATAGCGAACGGAGAGCTGCGTGCCGGCGGTTTCTCGGATAGAGTTCGTAGAACGTGCGGGTCGAGAGGCCGATATCGAACCGATTCGACACCCGCTCGTCACGTTCGCGGGTCGGACCATCCGGTAATAGTGAACTGGACTCGGGAGGTGGAGTGATTCGAAGCCGGGAACGCCACGGGACGGGTCGCTCGGCCGGGTGCTCTCGTACCGACCGGCGTTAGACAGTCGTGACCGTGTTTTCGAGGACGCCGATGTCGTCGATTTCGATGCCGATGTGGTCACCGGGTTCGAGGGTGAATCCCTCGTCGGGGACGAGTGCCGTCCCGGTCAACAAGACCGCCATCTCGGGGACGACGTTGTGTCGAGTGAAGTACGAGACGAGTTCCTCGCACGACTTCACCATCTCCGACGTCGAGGTCGACTCCTCGTAGAGAACGGTCCCGTCGCGTTCGATGCGCATCGACATTTCGAGCCCGTGCGGGTCGCTCACCGACTCGGTGGACGCGACGCACGGTCCGATTGAACAACAGCGGTCGTATATCTTCGCTTGCGGCAGGTACAGCGGGTTCTCGCCCTCGATGGAACGACTGCTCACGTCGTTGCCGACAGTGTAACCGACTATCTCACCCCGGTAGAGGACCACCGCGAGTTCGGGCTCTGGGACGTCCCACGTGGAGTCGCCCCGGACACCCACTGTCTCCCGTGGACCGACCGTCCTGCTCTCCGTCGCCTTGAAGAAGATTTCGGGACGGTCCCCCTCGTAAACGTCGAGGTAGACGTCCGGTGTCCCGCTTTCGGCCTCTCGCGCCTGCTCGCTGATGTGGTACGTGACGCCCGTGGCCCACACCTCGTCGGGAGCCACCGGACGCCCGATTCGCTCGTCGAGATAGTCGGAAGAGAGTCGCTCCGCGTCGTCGATGAGCCCCTCGGCGACGTCGTCGATAGTCTGCTCAGTGATGTTTGCCGCCCGAGCGAGATCAGAGAAGGTCTCTACGTTGGGGTTCGCACTGGTGAGATCGTAGACGTCGTCGCCGTCGGACGCAGCGAGTGCTGAACGCTCTGTCCCCGCAAGTGCGTGGTAGCGCATGAAAAGACGGAACGCCCACTACTACATAATTGTTACTGAGGGATGTGAGTTCCGTATCGCCGCGAGTGGACGAGGGGCCCGCTCACGATATGGATGGGTCGGAAGTAACGGAAAGAAGAGACGGGTTGGTTGCGGCGGTGTCACAGTTAGTCACGCGACCGATGGCTGATAGTCTGATGTGCCGCCTCTTCCTCCCGTACAACACACCATGTGTTATCGTTGCACATGAACCTTTGGGCGGAACCCCGCTTTCCGGTCAGTCGGACCGGACGGTATGCTCCAGCGTCCGAATGCCCTCGATATCGACTTCGACACGGTCGCCGTCGGAGAGCGGACCGATGCCTTCGGGGGTCCCGGTGGAGATCACGTCCCCTGGTTCGAGCGTCATGTACGTCGTAATCTCTGCGATCAGTTCTGGAATCGTGAAGATGAAATCGGCCCGCGAGGAGTCCTGTCTCGTCTCTCCGTTGACTCTGAGTTCGATGCTCGCGTCTGCCGGGACCTCGTCGGGGGTCGAGACGACGGGCCCGAGCGGTGCGCTGTTGTCGAACGCCTTGCCGCGAATCCAGTTCTGTTCGACCTCTTGGTCGTCTCGGTTCGAGATGTCGTTCAGACACGTGAACCCGGCGACCACGTCCATCGCGTCGTCCGGTTCGACGTTCCGGCACTGCTCGCCGATAACGACGCCCAGTTCGGCTTCGTAATCGACGCGCTCTTTCCCGGCGGGAAGGGTGACCGCGTCTCCGTGCGCTGCGAGCGCGTTCGGCGGCTTGAGGAACAGCAGCGGGCGCTCCGGGATGTCCATCCCCGTCTCCTCGGCGTGTTTCTCGTAGTTCAGACCGACGCATACGATTTTACTCGGCTCACACGGCGGAAGAATGTCGACCGCTGTCGGGTCGAACGTTCTTCCACCGAACGAGACTCCGTCGTCGGTCCATTCGCCGGTTCTGACACTCCCCGCCGGGTCGCGGAATCTCACGCGATGCATGTCTGAGGGAGACACGCGCTCCTGCCAAAACGGTTTCGCCGTCGACAACTCCGGCGTCGAAACATCGACTTTTCACCGCGATGGTCCCGACTCCGTTCGCGGGCGAGTGACGCGGGTACCTAGCGATGACGAACAGATATCCGACAATCGTGAACAACAATTATTAACGATGAATGTTAACCAGTGTCTAGAATGGGAACGAACATGGCAAACACGATCGGGGCGTTGGGGACCTCGCTCGAAATCCTCGAAGCGCTGAAAGAGCGGGAATCAGCGGGCGTCACGGAGTTAGCCACCGAACTCGGCCTCCCGAAGAGTACGGTGTACAGTCATCTCCGAACGCTCCGAGAACACGAGTACGTCGTCCAGCGAGACGGGAAGTACTGCATCGGCCTCAAGTTCCTCAGTCTGGGCGAACACACCCGAGACCGGATGCCGCTTTACGAGGTGGCGAAGCCCGAGGTGAACGGACTCGCCGAGCAGACCGGCGAACTCGCGAACCTGCTCGTCGAAGAACACGGCGAAGGCGTCTACCTCTTCCGCTCGAAGGGCGAACAGGCGGTCTCGCTCGACACGCACGCCGGCATGCGCGTCAAGCTCCACTGTACGTCGCTCGGGAAGGCAATCCTCGCGTACCTCTCCGAGAAGCGAGTCGACGAGATCATCGAGCGCTGGGGTCTCCCCGCACAGACCGCGACGACCATCACCTCGCGCGAGGCGCTCGAAGAAGAGCTCGCGGCGGTTCGCGAACGCGGATACGCCTACGACAAGGGAGAACGTCTCTCGGGCCTCCGGTGTATCGCGGCACCCATCAAGAACCCGGACGGTCACGCTATCGGGGCCGTGAGCGTCTCCGGCCCGACGAGTCGGATGAAGGGCGAGCGGTTCGAATCGGTGGTCCCAGAGCAGGTCATGAGCGCCGCAAACGTCATCGAACTCAACCTGACGTACTCGTAGCGGTCTGCACGCCGAGAGGCGTGCCTTCCGGACATTCACGCGACCGACCTTCGTTTCCCCTCCCTTCCGGCCGCTGTCGCCGTCCCGTTCTGTCTCGAACTCGCGGCCGACCGACGCACTCTCCCGAGCAACTGCGCTGGGCGTCCGGTTGGCGGCGTCGACAACGAAAACACGGTGACTCAGCAGAGCCGTCACATAGACGGGCCGACGCGGGTGATAGCGAATTCTGTCAGGCCGTGTCCCTCGGCGAGACACGCCTCGCCGTTTGCGACGGCGACCAGTCGCTCCAGTAAGTCGCCCGGCGCGCCGCGCCGCGCCGAGAGGTCGATATCGTTCGGGAGCGCCGCCGCGGTCCCCGGGTCGCCCGTCACCTTGACGACCGGGACGAGCGGGTGCCCGGAGAGGATTCCGTCGCCGGTGACGTGAACGACGACGTTCGCGCCCGCTGCGGCGAGCGCCGTCGTCGCCTCGGCGAACCGAGACGGCGCGTCGACGGCGGCGAGGCCCGCCGAGAGGGTCGCGCGCTCACCGTACGGGAGCACTTCGGAGACGGCGTTTTCCCCCCACGCTCGCGTGACGTCCTCGAACGGGCGGTCGCGGGCGAACTGGCCGACGCGAGTCGCGCGAGCCGGGTGGCCCTCGTGTCTGTCGAGGAGGGCGTCCATCGAATCCCGTGCCTCGTCCGTTGCGGCGTCGCGCGCCTCGTCCGGGTTGGCGACCAGACGCTCGTTACCGGCGGCGACCACGCGACCCCCGGCGTCGACGATTTCGTCGGCGACGTGGCCCACGAGCGGGTCGGCCGACTCTATCGTGGACGCGTCGAGGTCGCTCGAAACGACGCCGAGCGTCAGGTCGCTGAGGTCGGCGACCGTCTGTGACGTGCGCCGCGACTGGGCGAGTTCGGTCGCGGCTTCGACGCCTCGTTCGACACACTCGTCGGTCCCGCCGACGCCCTGAATGGACAGTTCGCGGACGGTGACGCCGCGGGATTCGAGCGCGGTCGCCACCTCGGCGCTCTGGACTTCCTCACACCCGAGTCCGACCACGACCGTTCCGGCGACGTTCGGGTTCTGCGCTATCGACAGGAGCGTCCGGCGAGTCTGTTCGTTGTCGGCACCGAGCTGGGCGCAGCCGTGGTCGTGCGGGGTCGCCACGGCTCCGTCCACGCGCGCGGCGATTCGCTCGGCGACGATGTGCGAACAGATGACCGACGGGAGAACCAAGACGTTGTCGCGGACACCGACCGTTCCGTCCGCTCGCGGCGTCCCCTCGAACGTCCGACCGGAGATTCTCGGAGTGCTCATGCCGTCTCCCCTCCCGCGGCCGCGCGGTCACCGCGTCCCCGCGTACTCTCGCAGTTGTGGGTGTGGACCCACTCGCCGACCGCTATCGCTTGCGTCGCCGTTCCGATGACCTCGCCGTACTTCCGGACTTCTCCGCCCGAGTCCACCGGTTCGAGCGCGACCTTGTGCCCGAACGGAACGTCCTCCGCGAGGACGACAGTCCGGTCGTCGGTCTCGATTTCGGTGTCCGCGTCGAGGTCGTCGACTGTCGTTCCCACGTTGTCGGACGCGCTCAGTCGGAGGAGCGCATCGTCCAGTACACGGCCCTTCATCCGCTGACCTCCGCGGTCAGCTCTTCCGGCTGTATCTCGTTTATCGCGAACTCCTCCAGTCGGCGGTGCTCGGCCTCAGTGCGGCGGCCGTTCGCCACCTCGACGAGCGTCTCGAAGATGCGGGCACCGACCGAGTCTATCGACTCGCCGTCGAAGACCGTCCCCGCGTTCACGTCGATGTTGTTCGACATCCGGTCCCACGTCTTCGGGTTTCCGGTCACCTTGATGACGGGCGCGAGGGGATTCCCGGTCGTGCTCCCCCGGCCGGTCGTGAACGCGACGACCTGCGCCCCGCCAGCGACCTTTCCGACGACGCTCTCGACGTCGTACCCCGGCGTGTCCATGAGGACGAGTCCGCCGTTTGTCGGCAGTTCGGCACCGTAGTCGACGATGCCGCGAATCGGCGTCGTCCCGCCCTTGGAGATGGCTCCAAGGCTCTTTTCTTCGATAGTGGTGAGCCCGCCCTCCTGATTTCCGGGCGTCGGCTGTGCGCCGCGGAGGTCGACGCCCATCAGCTCGGCCATCCCCTCGCGCGCCTCGACGCGTTCCAAGATACGCTCCCGCGTCTCCTCGGAGACGCATCGGTCGGCGAGGATGTGTTCCGCGCCGATGAACTCCGGCGTCTCGCTGAACGAGGCGGTCCCGTCCGCCTCGACGAGGCGGTCGCACGCGGCACCGACGGCGGGGTTGGCGGCGATTCCGCTCGTCGCGTCGCTCCCACCGCATTCGACCCCGAAGACGAGTTCGGAGACGTCGGCCTCTTCGCGCCTCGCGCGGTCCGCTTCCGCTTTCAGTCGACCGAGGCGGTCCGCACCTTCCGACAGCGCGTTCGCGGTTCCGCCCGCCTCCCTGATGGTGAGCGTCTCCGTCGCCTTCCCCGCGGTTGCGATGCCGTCCGCAACCGTCTCGGCGTCGATGTCTTCCGTTCCGAGTTCGACGACGAGCGCGGCGCCGACGTTCGGGTTTCGACCGGTCCCGACGAGGACGCGCTCGGTCTGTCGTCGTGCCGGGTCGGGCTGGCTCGTTCCGAGTTGGTGCGGCGTCGCCCGCGCCCACGCCCCCGCCTCGTCTGCGATGGCGGACGCGACCGAAGACGCCGCGACCGACGTCGGAACGACGGCGACGTGGTTTCGGACACCGACCCGGCCGTTCGACCGTCGGTATCCTTCGAACGTATGTCCCATGTTCACAATCCATGGCTAGCACCGTGTTAGTCTTTTCGCTGGCGGGGGAGGGATTTTAGTAGTAGTCCCCCCGTCTCCACGTGTATGCTTCCGTCCGGACTCGTCATCGCAGACGACCTCACCGGGGCGACGGACACGGGTCACGAGTTCGCCGCTCGCGGACTCCGAACGCTCGTCTCGGCGTCGCCCGCGCCGTCGGAGAACCCCCGCGCCGAGACGGACGTCCGGGTCGTCGATACGGACAGCCGGTACGCCGACCCGTCGAGGGCGGCGGCGGCGGTCCTCGACGCCGTCGGTCCCGGTGACCACTCGTTCGTCTACAAGAAGGTCGATTCGACGCTCAGGGGGAACCTCGTGAGAGAGACCGACGCCGTGCTCGACGCGACGGCGGCGGACCTCGCGCTCGTGGCACCCGCTTCCCCGAGAAACGGGCGGACGACCGTCGAGGGCTACCATCTCGTCGACGGCACTCCGGTCGCGGAGACCGCCGCCGGCGACGACCCGGACAAACCCGTCGAGACGTCGCACATCCCAACGCGGTACGCCGAATCGTCCTACCCCGTCTCTCGGTTGCCGGTGAACCGCGTGGCAACGGGACCGGCGGCCGTCGCGGACGCGCTGCGGGAACAGGCTCGGGCGGACCGCGGCATCGTCGTCGCCGACGCGTCGCACGAGCGGCACCTCGAAGCCCTCGCGGACGGCGCGGCACGTCCGGGACTGGACGTCGTCTACGTCGGGAGCGCGGGGCTCGCCCGATACGTCGAGACGCCGCCCCCCAGCGGTGCCGGCCCGGCGTCGGTTCCCCCGCGAGACCGAACGGTCCTCTGCGTCGTCGGGAGCACGAACCCGGCGACGCTCGACCAACTCGACGCGCTCCCGGCGGAGTCGGTCGTCTCGCTGGACCTCGGAGGTGCCGTCGAGAACCCCGCCGGTGCGAGCGCCGACGCCGCCGCGGCCTGTTCGGAACGCCTCGCG